>JANQDY010000051.1 GCA_028278625.1 Thermodesulfobacteriota bacterium | reverse complement strand
TCGGCCACCCCTGCGTTCAGGCAGCGATATGACCCCTTTGTTGTGAAGATCTTCAAGAAATTGCCGACACTCAACCGTCTTAAGCTTTCCCGTGGGCCTCTTCCAGCCAAAAATTTCACAGACGGTATTGGCAAGTTCAGTGCGGCTGATCCCGTTACAAGTGCAGACAATTTCTCTTATGTCATCAATTTCTCGCTTGTTTACATGCCTGCCGCAAAAACGTTCTGATATCTCATTGGGCATTTGTACCTCCAGTTCGATTCGACGTTCGATCCTAACATAGAGGTAAACAAATCAAATGTCCAGCTATTTTTCTCACATTCTCAATTCTTACCCAGGAAAGAAATTAACAAACCGGTAATGCTCCCAGACCTGTATGGCCAGCGGAAGCGCCTTTGGTACTTGCCAATCCACCTTTGCAATGAGCTTGAAGCAGATAACCGCCACCAAAGAGCCAACAAGGGCGCCTGCCGGTAATTTACACTTCACCCCCAAGCAGCCGCCTACAGTCCCTACCAGAAGCATTGCGGGCAAGGTGCTTAGTATGTTCATATTCAAATCCTGTCTTATAGTTTAAAACCCAATCGCGCTCCCGCGTGAATTGCATCGATAAGCAGGGATGGTTCCACACAATCTCCTATCATATATACCTCTTCCGCTTTTTCTTTCCATTTTTCTAATTCAATTTTCATTGGTTTCATTCCCGTTGCCAGTACGACATTGTCAGCAGGTAGAAAGACGTTTTCATCACCTTTTCTTTCTTCATCTTCAATGCCCATCTTCATAATGACGTTTATTCCATTATGAAATACTTCCGACAATGTTGCATCAGTATAGATGGGGATTCTCGTTCTTACGAGCCTTCTCCAGTGAGCCAGTCTCTGTGTCAACCCGACATCCATCGCAACCTTTTTTTGTTGTTCGACAATAACGACTTTTTTTCCTTTTTTGACCAAGTATTCTGAAATTTCTAATCCAATCATACCGCCTCCAACAACAACAATGTTCTCTCCAATTTCAGAATATCCTTTTAAAACATCAATGGCGGTTATAACATTGTCACCATATATTCCAGGAACATTTGGTTTTATTGGCTCTGAACCAGTCCCAAGTACAATAGTATCTGGGTTTATACCATTAATAATTGATGGGGTTGCTACCGTTCTATACCGAACATCGACGCCAAGGGATTCAAATTGGTAGCTGTACCATCTCTGTATTTTAGACAGTTCGTATTTTCCTTCCGGTACGCTTGCAACCAATAACTGCCCTCCAAGACTGTCACCTTTCTCAAAAATAGTAACGTCATGACCTCTTTCAGCAGCAGCTTTTGCACAAGCCATTCCGGCAGGACCGCCTCCCACTATCACTACTTTTTTCTTCCTTTTGGGCGGTAGGGTTTTATTTATTTCGTGTTCATTCCCGCATTCAGGGTTAATTGCACATGTAATAGCGGGGTACTTTTTTAGGTCTTTATCGATACAGCCTGTATTACATCCGACGCATTGGTTTATCTCTTGATACCTACCTTCTCTCGCTTTATTTGGAAAATCCGGATCAGCCAAAAAAGCTCTGGCCATTCCAATGATATCCGCGATGCCGTCCTTTAATATTTTTTCAGCCTGAAAGGGATCAACAATTCTTCCGACAGCAATTATTGGAACTTTGACCTCCTTTCTGATTGCTTCAGTTAAATGTAAAAGACATCCTCTATCATAGAGATTGGGCTGTACCTGCATGTCCGCTGCTTCCCGGCTGCCGGCGCTCACATTTAGAAAATCGATGCCTGCGTCTTCAATCATTTTCGCATGTATTTTTGCTTCCTCAATAACGATCCCACCCGGCGTGTAATCACTGCCTTGCAGCCGATAAAACAATGGGAAATCGTTTCCACAGTATTCTCGAACCCTTTTGACAATTTCAACGGATAATTTGGCCCTTCTCTCGGGATTTCCGCCGTATTCATCTTGTCTTTTATTGTAAAAGGGAGAGCAGAATTGGGATAACAGGTAGCCATGGGCGCCATGTATGTCCACGCCATCAAAACCTGCTGTTCTTGCTCGTCTGGCACATTCGCCGAAATCATCAATTATTTTTTCAATCTCTTTGACCGTTAGTTCATGTGGTACAACCCCCGTGGAAATGTATCTCAAGGCAGTCGGTCCTACAGGTATGGATCCAGGTAAGCGTGATTCAGATAATCTGGTTCCGGCATGATTCAGTTGTAGGAGTATCTTGCAGTCATGTTTATGTATCGCATCGGTAAGCTTTTTGAGACCTTCAATATAGGTCTCATCAAGACAGGCAAGCTGATTTGGTCTGAATTGAGCGTCTTTTGTCATGCAAGTTAATCCTGTTGCAATGATACCAACGCCACCTTTCGCTCGTGCCACCATATAATCAATATATCTATCTGTGACATAACCATTTTGATCACAGAATCTGGTCAACATTGGCATCATCATCAGTCTGTTCTTTATATTTATCTTTTCATGTCTATACTCAGAAAAAATAAGGGCAAGTTTTTTTTCCTTTTGATCTTCCATTTTATATCCCTCTCGACATTATCTTATGTAGTGAGAATCCGTACCCTTTTTCGTGATCTGCTTCAATGGCACATTCAACTCTCTGGCCAGTATTTCTGAAGCTTTTGATGTGCAGAAATTTCCTTGACAGCCCCCCATGGTTGCCCTGGTTCTGAATTTTATGCCATCTAATGTAATCGCTCCACGTCTTATGGCTTCAATCATTTCCCCTTCGGTAACAGTTTCGCAAAGGCAAACCACATTCCCGTATCTTGGATCCTTTCTAATGAGATGATTCTTCTCATCATGGCTCATATCCCTCACTCTGGGAAATGGTTTTCGATAGGGATTAAAATCCTCTTTTGTCACTAATTCTAAACCCTCGTCCGCAAGCATTCCGACGACATGCCTGGACATTGGTAAGGCACCAATTATCCCCGGAAGTCTGATGACGGCGTTTATAAATCTCCTATTCGCTTTTGAATACTCAACAATATGATCTCCGTCTTTATTATCATTATAAAGTCTTACTCCTACAAACGTGCTGATGATGTCCTTCTCGGAAATCTTCGGAAATAATGTTTTTGCGATTCCAAGAGACCTTGACACCTCCTCTCCAATTGTGCCCGTTTCTTCGGGAGAATGTGCCGTCGGATAATGTACGCAGCCGATTAAAACATTATCTCCACGTCTTTGGACGATATCAGCTCTCCCTGGTTGGTTCGGCCATCTTACCATTCCATTTATCAAACCTTTGGTCCTTCGATCCAAAATGATAACCTGGCCCTTGGTAAACTTAAGCTTCCAATCCCTTCCTCCAACCATATCCGCTATTTTGTCGCACCATAAGCCGGAAGCATTCACAACATAACGTGCCTTTATTGGACCTTTCTTCGTCAATACGGTTTGGTAGTCACCATTTTTGGATATGTCTGTTACCTCAGCGTTTAACAATATTTCAACGCCGTTTTCAGCGGCATTTTCAGCAAGGGCCATTGCAACTTGCGGTGGAAATATTTCTATGACATGATCTTTTGCATATAGTGCGGTTACCACCTGTTTGTTCACATTGGGTTCAAGCTCAAAAATCTTCTCTCTGTCGATCTGTTCAAAATCTGAATATGGGCCCCCCACCTTCTGCCCTAGATCAATATATTTTTGCATGTCTTCTATTTGATCTTTGTCCTTTGCAACGACAAGGGCGTGCATAAACTCATGTCGGATTCCCAGTTCTTTCAAAACAGGAATCCAGTCTTTGAATCCTTGTTCGGACCACTTTGTTAAGAGTTTTTTTGGGTTATAAAGTTTTGACAATGGCACATTTTTGGGATCCGGTAACATAACGCTTTTTAGAACCATCGAGCCCACCATATTCAGTCCCTTATAGATATTGCCAATGGTTCGTTTGCTTTGCCCTCCACCCAATTCTCCGCCTTTTTCAACCAAAATTGTTTTAACTTTGTATTTTGACAGTTCTCTTGCTATGGCGGATCCGGAAATACCTGCTCCAATTATCGCAACATCAGCATCGTATTTATTGTTTATTTCCATTGGCCCTCCAATGAATTTTGATCATGAATGTTTTATTTCTAATCTGAACGAATTTGTCATTCAATATGTCTAATATTCTATATTTATATTAAAAGATTGCTTTTAGAATTATGCCTTTGTTTCTATCTACACGATTCCAATCAAAATTGTTAGTTGGAATCGGCACACGGTTATTTGCTATGATTCGAGAAAATGATTTATTCCAGATTTTATCACTGCCTGATCTTGCTTCCAAAACAATGTTTCTAAAAGTATGGCTTAATTGAATGCTAACATTGTGATCATAACGCATATTAGTTTTGTCTTCCCTGCGATTTATGATTAGTTTTTGAGGAACAACATAACGTATCGGAGAATCGGCCTTTATTGGAACTATCGTAGTATTTTTTATGGAATTCGATGACAATTCCTCAACGATATTCTTGGCAACCTGTTTGCCTTCAAGTGCACACAAATCGTGCATATTTGCACCTCGCATTATGTTTCCTGCACAATATATATTCTTAACAGATGTCATCATGTTGGTATCTATCAAGGGGCCTAACGTCTCACCATCTAATTCAAGAGAAGTATTATCTAATAGCGGTGCGTAAGATCGAAACTTGCCGGTTATGATTACTGTGTCGCATTCCAATTCAAATTTTTTGCCTGTTCTATTTTCTTTTAACTCTAGTTTCTCTACTCTGTCTTCACCGGTTATATTTTCGACAGAAATGCCTTTGTAAATTGGGATACCAAAAAACTTCATCAGGCCTTTGAACATAAAAGGATACGTATGGAGTTCCTGATCTTCTTCTACAATTCCAACTATATCTACGCCTGAGTTCTTAAGCGAAAGAACACATGGAAATACAACATTTTCAGAACCTATGATGACGGCTTTTTTTCCAGGACTGGATTTATAATTATGTGATAGTTGTTCAAGTTCGCCTGTTGTATAGATACCTGGCGGCCTTGTACCAGGAATAATCCTGGCAGCCCGTGAACTCTCACAGCATCCGGTCGCTAAAATGACAAATCGTGAATCGAAGGATCTTGCTCCTTCTTTAGATATTGTTTCTAATTTGTGGTATTTTGGTGGCGTTTCAGGAGATATCTTGGTAACTGTCGTATCTGTGTATATTTTAGTGGGTGTTTTGCGAAGCCTTCTATCGATGATTCTTGCATAGGTTGTACCTTTGGAAATACGTTTTCTATCTCGCATGCCAAAGAAGAACAGGCTTGAATATTTGGGAATGCCCCCCAATTCGGAACTTCTTTCAAAAAGTGCAACTTTCAAATGTGAATGCTTGGAAAGCTCCAGACATGCAGATATGCCAGCGGGGCCGCCTCCTACGACTGCGACATCAAGAACATTTGAATTGTCTCTAATCATACTTATCTCCTTCATTAATATCATCAGCCGGTATTATCGATAAAATGATTGTCAGTGTTAGTGTAGGGTGCTGTGGTGGCTATGCACTCATACATTACCCGGATAAAGGCGATCCGGGGTTAATCCTTTGGAGCGGAGGACTGGCCGACTTTCGCTGACGTTTTATGGGTGTCTAAAAACGGTTTCAAATAAGCGAGCCAGGCGCGGAGAGACTCCGGTGAGACGATCAATATACTAAGTCCTCCTGTCAGTGATGCTATCGGGCCAATCTCTGAATCCCTCATGATGAGACTGCGACACCCAGTGCCTCGGCCAGGAGCTGGCTGAAATAGATGATCGGCAGATCACTGCCCGAATTCATCTTTTCTGCCCGCTCCAGATTGTACTGGCACAAGGGACAGCTCAAGGCCAGAAAATCCGCTCCGGCCTTTTTGGCCGCTGATACCACGGCGGTTGAGACTCTAACGGCGGCCGGTTCGTGGGCAAGGGTCTGGTAAGAACCGCAGCATCGGTCTTCGGCCTGAAAATCAACCACCTCCCCTCCCAGGGCTTCCACCAGCTTGCCCATGAATTGAAACTCTCCCACGGGCTCGATGCCCACGGTCTTGGGCCGCTGCAGTTTGCATCCGTAATAGAGCGCGGTCCTGCGGCCCGTGAGCGGCTTTTTTACCAGCTTGGATATCTTCTCCCATCCCACATCCGCGGCCAGAACACTGAGACAGTGTTCCACCCGGACGCCGCCCTGGTAATCGGGCTCTTCATACATGAAGGAATTAAGGGTCCCCAGCTTTTCGGGATTGTTTTGCAGGTAAAGGTTGGTTTGGGCCAGGGTGTTGTAGCACATGGAGCAAAGGGTGACCAGACGGGAACGCCCGGTTTCCTGGGCCCTAATCAGAATGCGGGTGGGTGCCAGGAGTCCCATGAGACTATCATCGGCCAATGATTGAAAAACACCGCAGCAATTCCAGCGGGGCAGTTCCACTGCATTTATGCCCAATAGGTCCAACGCGGCCAGGGCGGAAGTCTCCAGGGCTCGGGCCTGGTTTTTCAGCGTGCAGCCGGGGTAGTAAGTGAGTTCCATTGCATCATCCGGTCAATTTTCTAAAACCGGCCACCAACAGAATTGTGGGGGCCATTTTCAGTGTTTCAATGGGTAAACGGTCCAAAGGCATATACTCCCGGTCTTTCCTAAGGCGCAAAAGGCGCACGGCTTCCATTACCCTGGGCAGGTCTATGCCCCGGGGGCAGATGACATTACACGCATCGCAGGTGGCGCAGACCCAAGGCGTGTTTGCCGCCAGTAACCGTTTCTTAAGCCCTAGATGGGCCAAGTGCATCAGATGGCGGGGGCTTAAATCCATGTCCGCCGCCATGGGGCAGTTGCCGGTGCAGGCGCCGCATTGCATGCAGGTTTCAGAATTCTGTCCGCTGATCTCGGCAATCAATTCCAGCCAGCCATCTTTTTGCCGGCCGGGCTTGACATAAATGGTCATAGCGATTTCCACCCCCCCAAATCGATCATCACCTGGGCCCTGCGCGGCTCGAAACAGCAGCAGGGTCGCAAGCTCACGATCCTCACGCCGCTGGCCCTGGTCGGCCCCACCTTGAGGAAAGTCCCCAGTACGGTGGTCCTCCCTCCGAGGCCCAGAGGACCGGGACCAGAGGCGTTCACCGATTCAGTGATCTTTTTTTCCCAGTCGGTCTGTTTGCCGAAATCCCCTTCTTTCATGGCCTGGAGCATCATGGCTGAGGCTTCAAAGTGGGACCGGCCCACACCCACTGCCAGGACGCTGGGGGTGCAGCCCAGTTGACCGGCCTCTGCTTCGGCCCAGGCGATCACCTGATCCAACACCCGCTCTGATGACCTTTTGTGAAAGACCCTGTGGGTATGGGCCCTTATTTCAGGTCCGCCACCCTGCAGGAGCACCGTAACCTTCAAGGCATCACCGGCGTTTTCCGCTACTGTAATGGGAGACGGCAGCATTTTTGCGGGATCCCGGTGCAGCCCGGCTGATTGTTCGATGCGCTGGCGGGCATCCCCTTTCGCGGCCATGGGCCTGCCCGGCATGTCTCGCAAACCCTGAGCAATCCCCTCCTTGACCGCCGTAAGCCATCCCTGCGGCAATTGGGCCTGGTCCCCGATGTCCACAAGTACATGGGGAATACCGGTATCGTCACAAAGGGGAACGCGGTTGGCCTGGGCGGCCCGGGCGTTTTTCAAAATGCCCTCCAGCACCCATCGGGCCCGTGAATCGGTCTCCTGGTCCAGTGCTTTTTCATAGGCGGTTATCTGATCGGGCCTGAAACGGGTCCCCGCCCTTACCAAGCAGGCGGCTGATGCGTCTTTTATGTCTTGAAGTTTTAGCATGCGCCAAGCTCCGGGGTCTCTCCGACCGTTGCTGATTCTGGTTTATTCCACATGTCAAAGAACCTATTCTGACTCAAAAAGGCTGCTGCCCCTGGCAATGGCCACAATGGCGGGCAGATCCACAACCTCAAGGGCATAAAAGGCTTCCATCCCCTCCTCGGGAAAGGCCGCAACGGCCTGGGATCGGATACACAGGGTAAAAAGAGCACTCAAAGGAGGGGTTACGGCAAAAACAGATGCATGTTTTTTCAAGGCTTGAGCGGTCTCCGGGCGCAAGCTACCCTTGCCCAGGTGTATTCTGACACCCGCTTTTGATAAGGCCGGGATGCTGGACTCGATCTCCACCTTGTTGCTGGTCGTGGGGCCTATGCCCGCGGGCGACACGGCAGTGTGAAAAATCAAGGAGCCCTCAAGGCCTGCGGCCAATTCACCCAGGCACCCTTCCTCTGCCATGGCGGACAGCCGGGGCAGAACCGCGTCTCTGCCGCAGTAGATCCTGCCGGTGACCTCCAGCCGGTCTCCGATCCGCAGCCGGGAGATCTCTTCCTTGCTGATGGGCGTTGTCAGTCTGACAACCGATTGTCCCGTATCATTATTCGTCATACCGATTCACCACGTTCGGCCTGGGCGGATTTGAAGCGCTCCATCAATCCGTCGTTATCCATGGCCTGAAGTTGATCCAATTCTTCCTTGTAGTCGCCACTCTCTATTTCCCTTAAGCGCATGGTCAGGCTTTCGGCCTTGGAAATGCCGCATCCTCTTACCCGGCGCATCAGCATGGCAACATTAAACGGTGTTATTTCAGCGGGGCAGCGGGCGGCGCACATGCCGCATCCGATGCATTCCACGGACAGTTCGTAGATGTCCTCCAAATCCCCCCGCTTGGCCGCCGCAATATAGTCCATGACATTCAATTCCATGGGACAGGATTTGGTGCAGGTATTACAGGCCACGCAACGCATGACTTCCGGGTAGTACTCGGCAATGGAGAAGTCTTGGGCCAGGTCCGGGGGAAGACCGCGCACATGCCTGTTTCCGGGGAGGTAGGGCAACTGGGTCAAATGCATCAGGGGCGCCACCACTGTCTGGCAGGCCAGCCCCACTCTCAGGCGAAAGTCGCCGGGCATTCTATACACCGTGACACAGGCGCCACACACACCGCCCCGGCACCCACAGCCTCTGCTCAAAGAAAAACCGGAGTACTCCAGGGCCTTCAAAATGGTCAAGCCACGGGGGACCGCATACCGCTTGCCCATGATATAAACGTCAATCAACTTAATAACGTTGTTACTCATTTCTCATCTCACTCTGATCATGGGTGTGCTGAACCGTGGCCAAAGCCTTTTCAAAGCGATAGTCAGGCAAGACCAGAGGGCTGGTCCCGCTGGCCCGCAGACCCAATTCCTTTAGTTTTCGGCTGTAACCGGACAGGTGATCCAGGGACATGGGGCCGCTTTGACCCGACTCCAGGGAGGACGCCGCATGCTGACCCGCCCGTCTCCCGAAAACGAATATGTCCACCAGAGAATTGGATCCCAGCCGGTTGTGCCCATGGATCCCTCCGGAAGCCTCCCCCACCACGTATAAATTGGGCACATGGGAACGTCCGTATTCGTCGATGCGCACACCCCCGTTCTGGTAGTGCTGAGTGGGATAGACCAGAATCGGCTCAGTCACCGGATCAATGTCATACTTCCTGAAACGACTGGCAATACCGGCAAATCGATGGATAAAAGTGCCTTCCCCGCCGATCTGGTCTATCAAGGGTGTGTCCAGCCAGACACCCATCATGGTTGTGGGGGTTACCACTCCCAGGTCCCGGTGTCCGCATTCACGAATGATGGCCGCGGAGAGAACATCCCGGGTTTCCAATCGGTCAACAAAAAGCTCGCCTTCCCGGTTTACCACCTGGGCCCCCTGGGCTCTCAATGCCTCGGAGATGAGCAGGCCCAGCATCTGCTCGGGCCATGCGGCCCCGGTGGGATGGTACTGGACATACCCCACATACCGAAGTTCGGCCCCGGCCCGGTAGGCCATGATCAGGCCATCAGCGGTTGCGCCATAGTGATTTGAAGTGGGGAACCCCTGGGGATGCAGGCGGCCCATGCCGCCGGTGGCCAGAATGACGGTCTTGGCCCTGACCACCAGGTGACGGCCGTTATCCAGATTAAAGAGTATTGCTCCGCAGCACTTGCCTTGGTCATCCAGGATGAGTTCCAAGGCCGGGCTGAACTCAAGAAAGGGGATTTCACGGCTGCGCACTTCGTCCTGCAAGGTGCGCATTATCTCGAGACCCGTAAGGTCTTTGATGGAATGGGATCTTTTTCGCGAATGACCGCCGGGCATGTGGGTAAAATAGGAATTATCCTCCCGTCGGTCAAAATTAACGCCCAGGCGTGTCAGCCAGTCTACGATGAATGGGGCGTTGGTCACCAAGGCCCGGACCAGATTGGGGTCATTCTTGAAGCGTCCCCCCACCATGGTATCCACATAGTGGATTGCCGGAGAATCTTCCGGAGCAGTGGCCGCGCCAATGCCGCCTTCGGCCATGATGGTGTTGGAATCGCCCAGCCTGAGCTTGGTCACGATGAGAACCCGGGCACCGGCTTCATGGGCGGACAGGGCCGCTGTGAGGGCTCCGCCGCCGCCGCCGATGACCAGCACCTCGGTCTCCAGTTCCGGCCTGTCCAGGTTGATGTTGTCTACATCGACCCGGCTGGGTGAATGGAGCAGATCAACCAATTCCTTGGGGGCCCGCTCCCCCTGATTCGGTCCGATGCCGATCAGGGTTTTCTCAGACTGGCGGAAGTCAGGGTGAAAGTCTTCCAAAAGCTGGTTTTTCTCAGCCAACTCCATCCTGGGAAACACGGCTTCCAGTCGCCGGTCCCTGGTTGCGGCGACCTTATCCAAGGAAGCTTGCAGTTCTTGGGGGTAACTCATTTTGGTATCCTAATTAGATGTTTCAAATATCCCTGTTCTTGTCCCGGCCGTGATCACTGAACGTTAAGGGCTTTATGGGCCTGGCAAAATTCCAGGAGATCCAACTCCACCAGTCGCGCCTCGGTGGGGACGCCCTCTTCATCCCATCCGAGCATCTGGAAATAGAGGCTGACGGTTTCCTTAAATGATTCGGGATCGACCCTGATCTGGTTCAAAGGCCCGGTTTTTGGAGATTTGAACATTCGCCGGGGCAACATATCGTCAACCCGTGTAAAACCTTCCCGCAGGTTGAACAGGCGGCCCAGGGTGATGCACCGTTCCGCGGTTTTCATCAAACGCCAGGAGGTCATGGGCCATCCTGTGATGGCTTCCATCGCGTCTGCGATTTGGCGGCGGCTCCAGGGGATGAACAGGCACAGGCCCAGGACGCTTCTGATCTGACGCCAGAATCCGTTGTGATACAGCATGCGTGCCTTTTCCGGGCCCAGACAGCTGGTGGGCAGGGCATGAGCCACATCCAGTCCGTCCCAAACAGTGGTATTCTTGCTAATCCCGTTATCGTAGATCCCCCCCACATGGTCGGCCCCCGAGGGATTGACCGCATAATACATCCCCATGGACTGATTAAGACGGGGTTCGTGCATGGGAATCTCCATGCCCTTTACATGCATGGCCAGATCTTGAGCGCCCTTTCCGATGGTCTTAGCGGCGATTTTGGTTCCTTCGGCCAAAAGATCCCCCAGACCCTGGCGTTTTCCGATACGTTCCAGCAACTGGAGCATGGCGTCGGCATTGCCGAATCGAAGGTCCAGGCCGCCGGTATCCAGAGGGCCGATCAAACCCTTTTCAAAGCACTCCATGGCAAAGGAAACCACCACTCCGCCGGAGATGGTGTCGATGCCCAGGCGATTGCAGAGTTCATTGGCCTTGATCAGCGGTTCCACTTCTTCTATGCCGCAGTTCACCCCAAATGATGAGAGGGTCTCGTACTCAGGGCAACCATAGGCCGGATTCACCTTATAAGCGCCTGCTGATGATGCGACTCTTTTGCACTTGAGCGGGCAGATGTAGCAGCCTTCCATGCGCTTCACATATTCCAGCTCAAACAGTCTCTGGGGAATCAGGTTGCCGATATTGGGAAATTCCCCGCCCTGAAAGTTCCGAACCGGGATGTTGCCCAGCTTTTCATACGTCAGCATGGTTGATCCGGTGCCGCAGCTCCATGGTCCGGGTTTTTCCCTGAATTTGGCCCCCATCCAGCGGGTCAGCTCCTTGATCTTGTCCGGGTTGTGGGTCTGGGGCAGGGCGTTTCCCCGCACGGCCACGGCCTTGAGGTTTTTGGCCCCCATCACGGCCCCCAGTCCGCCCCGGCCCGCCACATGGTTAAGGTCATTGATGACGCAGGCAAAGCGGATGAGCTTCTCACCGCCGGGCCCGATACAGGCCACCCGCACCATGGCGTCATCCAGCTGGTCTCGAATGGTCGCCTCGGTTTCCTGGGGCTCCAGGCCCCACAGGTGCCGGGCGTCCCTGATTTCCGCCGCCCCGTCCTTGATCCAAAGATAGACCGGATGCTTGGCCCGTCCTTCTATGATCAAGAAGTCATGGCCGGCCTTTTTCAACTCAGCCCCCCAATAGCCGCCGGCCTCGCTCTCGCCGATGCCCCCGGTCAAGGGGAGCTTGGCGCCCACGGCGTGTCGGCCCGAGCCGATAAGCTTATGCCCGGTGATAGCCCCCAGGGCGAAGATGAGTTTGTTCTCCGGCCCGAGGGGATCCACGCCGGGCCCAAGCTCCGTGAGCAGCAGATAGGAGATGATTCCCCGGCAACCCAGAAAACGGCGGTAGTTGATCTCCGGCCAGTGCTCAACCGCGCAGGTGCCCTTGCTCAGGTTCACGCGCAGGTGCTTTCCATGAAACCCTTTCACAGTCCGACAACCTCGTTCATCAGTTTTTTAATGGCGCCGGCAACGGCTTCGGGAGCTTCCATGTGGGGGAAATGCCCCACCCCGTCCAGAACTTCCATTGCCTTTGGCCCTTCCAAAAGTTCAAAAGTATTGACAACGTTTTCCGGAGTACAGGACCAGTCGTCGGCCCCGGTAATGAGCAGGATGGGAAAGTCCGCCCGGCGGAGGCTGTCAATGATGTCCAGGCTGGTGTAGGCGGCCAGGTCTCCCAGTATCACATCCGCGGAACTGCGCAACGCCTCAAGGGCGATGAGTTGTCTGCGGTCGGGCAAGGTGGCCGGGCTGCACAGGGCCATGAAGTTGGTCTCCCAGTAGTCATAGGGATTGACCGTGATCAGCTCCATCAGATCCTGGGAATAGGAGACCGCCTTCTTAAGGGTGGACCCGGCCCCATCCAGGGGGATCACCGCCAAAACCTGGTCCGGCCGGTTGATGCCGGCCTGTAAGATATTGCCCCCGGACATGGAATGGCCCACCATAACCACCTCGCCCACATGAAGCGCATCCACAATGGCGTTGATGTATGCCGCATACTCCTGGGCGGTCTTGATAACCCCCCCGGGCGCCCGGTCGGACTTGCCGTGCCCGGGAAGGTCAATGGCAATGGTCCTGAAGCGGCCCGTCAGGAAAGGTGTGATAAAACGCCAGGAGAGGGTACACTGGGCAGCGCCATGCACCAGAAGCATGGGAACGCCCTCACCCTCCACCTCGTAGTAAATTCGTGTATCCATAACTTCCAGATAGGGCATGATTCCGCTCCTTAGTGCCTTACATTTCCCTGGCGGTCTCGGTCAGGTACCAGAGAACCTTCCAATAGCGCATGGCTTGGGCCCTATCACCGGTAATATGTATCCGCCCCTGGCGAAACATGCGATTTATGGTCCCCTTTTCCAAAAGCTCCCGCCAGGATGCGTCATCGCCAACCATGGCAAACAGAGCGGCGCCGGGGTCGTTATGGACCGCATTGATTCGGCCCTTATGGACGTCAAACACATGCACCGTCTCATCCACCTGCCAGGCCAAAGAGCCCTCAAACCACCTTGCCGCCTCCTTGAACCGGGCGAGCCGGTTCACTCGCCCGGCCAGCTGCTCAAACCAAGGGGCGCTGGGAAACTCAGCCATCATTTCTCTCCCTGTAACAATCATATGCCGGCCCGGTCCTTACATTGCCGCATCATAAATCCCAATAATGTCGTCCTTGTTCACCTGGCGGGGGTTGTTGGCCAGATGATGGGCGTAACGCTTTATTGCCACGTCGGCGAATCCTTCAAAGTCATCGGCGGAGGCTGCCTCAAGGTCCCCCAAGCGGCTGGACATGCCGATCTGATCGGTCAGTCGTCTTACCGCGGTGACCGCCTTTTCCGCCGCCTCAAAGGTGGAGAGCCCGTCGGTCTTTTCGCCCATGGCTCGGGCCACGGCAGCGTACTTTTCCAGGTTGCCGATGAGATTGAACCGCATGACCGCCGGCATGACCAGGCCGATGGCTTGGGCGTGGCTCAGGTGGTATTTGGTCGCGGCCGGATATGAAATGGCATGCACCGCCCCAATACCACTTGAGCGGATGGCCATGGTGCCCATGCAAACGCCGAAGCACATGGCGTAACGGGCGTGAAGGTTATTGGGCCCCTTGCTGTAGGCCTTTAAAAGGTTTGTGGAAATCAGTTCAATACCCCGATGGGAAAACAAATCTGATAACGGATTAGCTTTTACCGTGACAAAGGACTCCAGGGCATGGGAAAAGGCGTCCAGACCGCTTTCGGCGGTAACTTTGGGCGGCATGCTCAAGGTGAGTTCCGGATCGATCAGGGCCAGATCGGCAAAGGTGTGGGGACTGTATGAGGTGATCTTGTCGCCGCTTTGTTCATCATAGAGCACAAAGGTGTGGCTCAGTTCACTGCCGGTGCCGGCGGTGGTGGGAATGAAAATCTTGGCAAGACCCGGGGCCTTCACCTGATTGATGCCCAAATGCCGATGGATATCCCCTTCATCGCCGGCCATGAATGAGATGGCCTTGGCCGTGTCGATGGAACTGCCTCCCCCGATCCCCACGATGATCTGGGCCCCGGTCTCTCTTGCCATGCCGGCCCCTTTCAGCACCAGCCCGATGGGGGCGTCCGGAGCGGACTCATCAAAAACCGCCACCTTGAAACCATGCTCCCTCAGCGAAGCGGCCGCCTGATCAGTGAGTCCCGCCGCGGCCACGCCCTTGTCCGTGACCATGAGAACGCGCTCGCCGCCGAACAGGGTCCGGGCCTCTTCACCCAAACGGGTAATGGCCCCATTGCCAAAGATGATCTTGCGGGGCAGTTGGAACATGAAAACGTCGGCCATTTTGAAAAAATCTTCCATGGATAGATCTCTCCTTAAGCAGGTATTTTCGTGACCTCAAACAGCGACGGGTCGTGTTGGGGGATGATAATGTCGGCCAGGTGCTTTAGTCTCAGGGTGTTGAAAAAGGCCTCCTGCAGATTGATATAGTTACCCGGAGGCGTTACTTCCCAGAAATGCCGCTCCTGGGGCCAGGTCTGGGGTCTGGGCGGATTGAAATTCTCACCAATGCAACACATGCCGCTGATAACCGCGCGCCCTTGGGAGGTCTTGACGGAGACCGCCTGAGTTCCGGGGGTATGGCTGGGCAAGTGGATCAGTTCTATGCCGGGGAGAATCTCCGTGTCTCCTTCCACCATGCGGATATGAAGGGGATTGAGAGCCTGGGGGTTATACAGATAGCCCTGCATGGGGTGGGGCGCCATGGCAAACTCCAGCTCAGCCCTCTGCACCACCACTTCTGCGTTCGGGCAGCGGTGGGTGTTGCCCACATGGTCAAAATGGAGATGGGTCTGGATGACCATGCTGATGTCATCGGGCTTGAGCCCAAGGGAATCGAGACCCTCTTCGAAACTGACCGTATCCTCAATGGGCGTGTCGGTATACCACTTGCCCTCTTCGGCCGAGATGCCCGAATCCACCAGGATATGGCCATCGGCACCCTTGATGTACCAGCTTATGATGGGCATCCATGCCTTTACCCCGTAGTTACAGCGGTAGGTCATGATACCCTTGTCTACGTACAACCGGCCCAAGTGTATTGGAATCAATTGGTATTCGGCCATTTTTGTTCTCTTTGCCTCCCTGTTAAGTTTTTCACGGACCTACAGGCCCAGGTAGGCCTCACGGACCCTTTCATCGTCTTTCAGCTGCTCGGAGGGTCCCTGCATTGCCATTGTCCCGTTTTCCAGCACATAGGCATAGTCAGAGATGGACAGCGCATGCATGGCATTTTGCTCGACCAACATGATGGAACAGCCGCGCTGGCTGATGGTTTCAATAATCTGGAAAATCTCTTGCACGATCAAAGGCGCCAATCCCAATGAGGGCTCGTCCAGCATGAGTAACCTGGGTTGCGCCATCAGGCCTCTGCCGATGGCGACCATTTGTTGTTCGCCACCGCTCAAAGTCCCGGCCAGCTGGTTCGTTCGTTCTCTCAATATGGGAAACAGCTCCGTTACTTCTCCAATGGTCGCTTTTGCTTTTTTCCTGGCGCGAGCGGTATACGCCCCCATCTCAAGGTTTTCCAAAACCGTCATTTCCGGGAAGAGAAGTCTTCCCTCGGGTATCTGAATTAGGCCAAGCGCCACAATATCGTGAGGTTTTAGTTTATCTATTCTCTTATCATTAAAGACAATGTTGCCATTCGTGATGTTTATCAATCCCGATACTGCTCGTATGAGCGTCGTTTTTCCGGCCCCGTTTGAACCAACTATGGCAACAATTTTATTATGATCAACGCTAATTGAAGCCTGCTTCACCGCTTCCATGTCGCCATAATTAACTTTGATATCATTGGCTTCCAACATCATATTGCGTAATCCTTACCGAGATAGGCACTAATTACTTTGTCATCTTTTCTGGCTTCCTGGGGTGGCCCGATAAAAATTCTTTGGCCATGATCAATGACCACGACACGATCGGCCAATTTCATGATGGCTTTCATAAGGTGTTCGATAACCAATAATGTCACCCCGGAATCTGTGATCATTTTGATTAGTCTGATGGCTTCATCAATTTCGGTAGGGTTGAGGCCGGCCATGACCTCATCAAGCAGCAGCAGTTTTGGCTCCGTAGCCAAAGCCCTGGCCAATTCCAACCGTTTCCGCGCAGGCAATGTTAGGGAGGTTGCTTTGACATCTTTGTATTTTTCCAACCCGACTGAGCAGATGATGTGTAGGCTTTTATCTCTTGCCTCTCGATAATTCCTTGACCTCTGTGCCGCGCCGGCAGCGACATTATCTAAGACCGTCAATGCTTCAAGGGGTTTGACGATTTGAAAGGTTCGGGCAATGCCCAGCCTGGATATTTTGTGGGGGGGCTTAAGGGAAGTGATATCGTTTCCCTCAAATGTGATTTTGCCTGCATTCGGCTGATAGAAACCGGTTATTAGATTAAAAAGGGTTGTTTTACCAGCACCGTTTGGTCCGATAATACCGACGATTTCGCCCCTGTTGACAGATAGGGTTAGGTCGTTGATGACCCTTAGGCCTCCAAATCTTTTGCTGACAGAATCAATTTCAAGAATAGAACTCCTGCTTTCACTTATTGATACAGCATTGAAGGAGCTTTCCTCTTTCAGTGAAACATCTTCTTGTCTTTCCCCAAACCTAGAATCATCGGACTTTGCCTTTTTGGTTGAAAGTGATTTTAGCCAAGGCAGTATTCCTTGCGGTATAAATAACACGACAATAACCAGGAGTGTTCCATAGGCGATCAGGCTTAATCCCTGCTGCCCCTGACCTAAATATCCACGCATAAGCGTATCAATCGGTATGAGTATAAAAGCGCCAATGATGGGTCCAAGAACAGTACCAATCCCTCCAAGTATTGCTAATAGGGCAAATTCAACCGACATCATGACACTAAATACGGAATCCGGATCAATCAACAACGTGAACTGAGCATAGAATGTTCCCATACAGCCGGTGAAGAATGCACTGATCATAATTGCAATGAGTTTTGTTCTGGAAGAACTAATGCCCAACGTTTCCGTTGTCTCCTCGTTTTCTCTCACTGCAATCATTTTGTATCCAAATCGTGATTTCTCAAGTTTTCGGCTGATAAGGGCGATGACAATCATGAACGTGAGTCCAAGCAGCATGTATCCGTTCTTGTCTCTAAACATCATGTGCGCAAGACCCTGTTCAAAGGGAATTGTAATCCCCATTGCCCCCTGCGTAAGGCCTCTAAAGTGGAGAAACAGAATGCGCATCACCTCAGTAAAAGCCAAAGAAGCAAGGCAAAAGAAAATCCCCGTAAGCCTAAAGCAGGGATAAAATACGATTCCGCCAACCAAGGCTGCCAGAATTCCGCCGAATATCATGCCTAACCAGGGATTTAGACCGAAATTTGTTAACAAAACCGTGGAAGTATACGCGCCTATTCCAAAAAATCCGGCGTGGCCCAGCGAGAATTGTCCGGTGTACCCGCCCAGGATGTTCCAGGCCAAACTGAGTGATGCAAACATGAAAACTGAGGCAAGTATGTCTCCAACGAAAGGGTTCTGTATCCATAAGGAACACGCATATAGAATCAGAACAACACCTATGATGAGAGATGTCTGTGGTTTCTTAAAATTGGAGACCACCCAGGATTTGAAAGGTAACATTCTTCTTCCTTGTCAATTTCAATCAGGCTTTTTTTCCAAAGAGCCCTGACGGTTTAAACAGAAGTATGAGAACAAAAATGATAAAATATATACCTTCTTTCAGTGCTGGAGCGATAAAGAAGCCACTCAGTGACTCAGTCATTCCAATGACAATTCCTCCAGCTAACGCCCCAAAAATACTGCCGATGCCTCCCAGAACGACGACAACAAACGTGACCAGAACAAACAAACCTCCAATGCTTGGAAAAACCGCATATATTGGCATCAATACGCCTCCCGCAAGTCCGACAATTGCAGTTCCGATACCAAATGTTATCATATATATTGATTTCAGACTCACCCCCATTAATTGGGCTGATACCGGATTCTGAGATGCTGCCCGAATCGCTTTACCCGTATATGTTTTCTTCAGAAATAGCGAAAGAGCAAAAATCGCACCAATAGCAACCAGTAAAGCTATTAACCGGGATATATTTATAAATGTTGGTCCTAAGGTTATAATTTTTCTTGATAAACCAAATGGGACAGAACGGAAGTCTCCCCCAAATAAATAAAGTGCAAGTCCTTGTAAAGCAAGGCCTAAACCGAGAGTAGCAAATACATGTGATAGTTCTGATGAATGGATAATTGGATGTATTACTAAATAGTATGAAACAACACCAATGATAAATAAAAATGGAACAACAATAACTAATGATAAATATGGGTTTAGGCCTAACAAACCAAATATCAAGTAACTGCTATACATTGCGACCATCAGATACTCGCCGTGAGCAAAATTTATTATCCGCATCACTCCGAATATCACAGTCAATCCAATGCTGATCAGCGCATAGATGCCACCAATTAATATTCCGTCAACTATAACTTGGGCGATCATCTATGACTCCTTATCAATTCAGGTTATTATAATAAACTTTGTACGGCCCTCATCAGATCCAAACCTATGGTGGGTTACATCAATGGGCTGTTTCCGTAACCCACCACCTTTATTACTTCATCGCTCTCTTTCCCCAGGGCGGCGTCGGGAGAAGGAGTTTGCTCCCGGCAAATTCCGGCGGATAAACCGTGTGCCCAATGGTGCCGTTTTGCCATTGGAAAACATTGGTCCGCCCGATGATGTTGGCCCCCGGATTTGATGCGTTTTCATCGGCAAATTTATAGCCATAGGTCGTTACGCTGTCGCCCGGCGCCAATTCAATTTTCCGGAGACTTTTGGCTACGTCATCGGAATCAAGGGACGTTGAATTTGGAAGGGCGTAATGAAAGAAAAGCCAGGCACCGTTAAAACCATGGAAAGCGTCCTGGGCCGGCATTTTTCCGTACGCCTTTTCATATCGTTTCTGAAATTCCTGTAATGCTTCCCATGCGTCAGGCTTAAAATTGTCTTTACGCACATCCAACGAAGCGGTTGAAGTAACGAGTACATAATTGATATCGTCACCGAGTTTTTCGTAAAAAATCCTGTTGGCCATCACCCCTCCCGGACAGATAATTGCCTTGGAATTCAGGTTCATGTCTCTGGCCTGCTCCATAAAAAGGATGCCGTCTCTAATGTAGGGCGTCAGTGCGAGAACATCCGCGTTCGCCCTTTTGATCCTCAAAACCACTGATGATAGGTCAAGGGCTTTATAACTGTACGGTTCCCGAGCCAAAATCTTCATGCCATATTTTTCGGCGGTCTTCACAAAGGCATTACTGATACTCGTTCCAAAGTCAGAGTCCTCATGCGCCACGGCGATTGTCAGGTCGCTCGGCTTCTTCCCCAGTTTTGGTGCCACTTGTTCCGCAACAAATTTTGCCGAGTCACTGCCCCAAAAGCTGGCGCGTCCGGGAATTTGGAAAACCTTTTTAAACCCGCGCCCGGTAATATCATCGGCCAAGGCAATCACAACAACCGAAACAGCGCCGTATTTTTCAGTAATCGTCGTGGCGGCCTTGGCTCTTGAACTCGAATAGTGGCCACAGAACAGATTGATTTTTTCCACATTAATCAGGCGTTCCGCTTCTGTAATCGCCGTTTTTGGCGTGGCGGAATCACCCTTGACCAGAACAATCTTCTTACCATGGACACCGCCGCGCGCGTTCTGCATGTCCGCGGCGATTTTTATGCCCGCATAAGTCTCTTTTCCCGCAAACGCCAATCCGCCCGTCATGGGATTAATTGTCCCGATCTTGATGGTATCGTCTGCCTGGGACGGCATCGGAGCCATGGTAACGATCATCAAGGCTGCCAAAACCAGAATCAATTCGCTCGACCATTTTCGTAACTGCATGTTATCTCCTCCTTCTAGTGTTAAAAATTAATAATGCTATTAACCGACGTCCTGGCGAGCAGGGGCCATCCTTGGTAGTGTTGCGCAACGGTTGAACATCCATTTATTAAGTTACTGTGTCACCGATGTCTGTTTATATGTATAGATACATACACAAGTAAACATCTGTCAAGAAAAAAATAGGCCAGGCACCTTGTTGTTTGGCGGTTCTTGTTAACCGGGTCTTGTTTGAATGACCGGGGCTATTTGGCCAGCAGCTTCATGAGCTGTTCCGTGGTGGCTTCCTCAAGGTCCAGAACCGTGGCCTGTATCTCCCCCACCTTTTCCTCCGGCAGGACCACACCTGCGTTGCCCCTGAATTTTTCCACCAATTCGTCGTCGTCGAGAGGATTTTCCGGCTCTCCCTTGGGTGTTGGTACGTCTTGGATAAATTCCTGTTCAGTGGTTTTAATCACAACCCGCGCGCCCCTTTGCTGGGGATATCGGGCATCACTTGCCGGATCAACCGTAATGGCCACCTTGTCAGCCAGGGATTGAACCAGGGGATTTGATATTTTGCATTCAGTGTATTGAGATTTATCCAGCCTGCCGTATACCAGCATCAAGGCCACGGATACGGGCATGCTGAACTTGGCCGCTATGGGAGACCGTTCCATTGTGCGCCGGCCGGTGAGCGCGTTGGCAATGGAATAGGTTTCAATCTCTATGCCCGCGATCTCTTCGGGTTTTGGCCCATGGACTGCAAAAATCTCGGCGGCAGCGTCCAGGGCCGGATGGATATGGCGGCAGGCTGAGTAGGTCTTGAAATAGGTGTTCAGAATCTCCCAGTCTTTTCCCAGACTTTCAAAATCTTCCGCTGCCGGACAATGACCCGAATAGGCCTTGAAAAACCCTTTCTCGCCTTCAAACGCCAACTCGGGCCCCAGAGCCCCCCGTGCCGCCAGCTGGGCGGCCAAAAGACCTGCTTGGGCAGCCCGGGCGGTCTGAAACGGCTTCATCATCTGACCGCTGGTTAGCACTTCCAGCAATCCGCCGCCGCACAATCCGGCGATGGATAAGGCGTTGGCCGTCTGCTCCCGGTTCAGCCCCAGTATTTTGCTGCAAGCAGCGGCGGCGCCAAAGGCCCCCAAGTTGGCGGTGGTGTGGAAGCCCCGCTGCAATTGGGCGGGATTAATGGATTTGGCGAGGCCGATAAGCGTTTCATAGCCCGCGGCAATGGATGCTATGAGATCATCGCCCCTGGTTTTCAAGCCTTCCGCCAGGGCCAAAGCCGCCGGAAAAACCACCACCGCCGGATGAACGTTGCCAAACCGGTTCCCGTCATCCATGTCCAGGGTATGTCCCTTGATCCCATTGATAAAGGCGGCATTGGGAGCCGTGGCGCTAAAATCCTCTCCGATCAAGACAGCTCCCCCCTTGCCGCCGGTTTGTGCGAACATATTCATGACGCCATCAATCAAGGTGGTTGTTCCGCTGGCCAGGGCAACGCCCAGAAAATCGAGCAGGCATCTTTTGCTCTGATGGACCACCCGGTGGGGCAGAATAGGGTAATGGGTTTGCGTAATGAATTGGGCCAGTTTGTTTCTGATGGTTTCAGTCATGGACCGTTTTTCCGATTATCTTTTTCTTTTGTAAATGCAGCTCAAATGGTTCTTGCATTTGTCGTGGGGAAAGGCGCATTCAGCGAGCGACTGGACGGTTCCGCTGGCATCGGCTTCTTTGAGGGCCATGGCAAGATCAAATACCTTCCGGACTTGATCCTCATCTCCATCTATCAACAGGGTGGCGGATCCCTCTGCGCCGGAAATCCCTCCCCTGCCGATAACAGTACAATTCACCCGGGCCAGAAGCTCAATGGCCTTATCCTCCGAAACGATGCGGCCGCTTATGGGGGTGAGCCCCACTGCCATTCCCATGGAGCGGCCCACGCCCTTGCGGGCGGCCTTGGGTATGATCTCGGCAAGGGAACCGGGTATTAACTTTTCCAGGCCGGCGGCAATAAAAACGTTGGGTATCTCGGCCATGAGCCCGGAAATGATAAACCCCGGCCCGCCGCCCAGGGGCGCGCCATACATGATGGCCGCATTTCCATGCACATCAATTGCATTGGCACCGATGATGGCAACATCATCGGCATTTAACCCGGTGACGGCGGATTCCAGGGACTCGTCCAGGTCAAGGAGTTTTCCGTTTTCAATCATGGCGCAATGGTACCCGCCACTATAGTCCTGTCCGGTCTTGGTTCCCTGGGGTGAGATCCTGCCCGATATCCGCATGGGCATGCCGACCAACTCTTCGGCAATGGCCGAAACCGTGGTGCCGCCCTTGAGAAATATCTTTCCACTTTCAAAGGCCCCTTGAACAGCCGGATGCCGGGCCAGGCCTTTGGCAATGATCCTTTTGGCGCCATTTACCGTAAGGGTGATCTGTGCTTTCATCTTGGTACCCACCTGTCTGCGAATAATAGAAGACACATCATAAATCAGCGGCGCTGAATTCCCGGGGCAGACCGTCATTAAAAGTGCTTTTGTGATCCCGGGCCAATTTTGCGCCCACGGCCAAGGCTTTTTTGTTGAGGGCCTCCGTGCCGGGGGGGACCCTGGCCAGCAGGGCTTTTTCCAGAGACCTGCGGGTGACCAGAGCCGTCAGTTCACTGATGGCACCCAAGGCAACCACATTGGCCACCATGACTTTCTTCAGCTTGTCCCTGGCCACAGCGGTGAAGGGAAGGCCCAGTGCCCTGCCGGTGGGAGGGTGTTCAACCAAATGGGAATCGACGATGACCCAGGACCGGGAGGCAAGGTCCCCGCCATAGGCGTCGGCAGCCTGCTGGGTGAGCGCCAGCAGCAAGTCCACCTTGGTGCAGTGGGGATAGTCAATGGTGGCGTCGCTGATGATGACTTCGGCCTTGCTGGCACCACCCCGGGCCTCGGGGCCGTAGGACTGGACCATGGCCACTTGACGATCTTCATACAGCCCGGCAGCCTCGGCCAACACCAGCCCGGCCAGTAAAAGGCCTTGGCCTCCGGAGCCGGCCAGGCGCACCTCCACTCGGGCCTGCGGCAGGGGCCCGGCCTTTTTCCGGGCGGTTCTTTTGGCGGAAACCGCTTTGTCTGTCTTAATTTTTTTAGGTGCCCTTTTCTTTTCAGGGGTCATATACTACCCTCCTGGCGCAAGGCCATGGCCCGTTGGCACACGTCCTGGTAAATATCCGTATAAGTCGGCATATCCTTGTCTACGAGGACCCCGATGGGAAAGCGTCCCTGACGCTCCTTGGCCTCAAGCTTTTCCCAGCGCTCAACCCTGACAGCCTGTTTTTT
>JANQDY010000250.1 GCA_028278625.1 Thermodesulfobacteriota bacterium | reverse complement strand
TTTGAGGCCATTACTTTGTCAAACCTCCTCACCGTTTTTTTTGCTGCATGCACCCTTAATCCCGCAGATCAAAGATGCGCTTTGTAGAACGGCGAACCGTTGCAGGCATGATGGACCGTCCATTGGAGCCCCTCCAGTTGCAGTTGTTGAAGCTCCCCTGCGGTTTTAACTTCCGGCATGAAAGAGTTCATCCTCTCCTCCGGGCGCTGGGGAATGGGTCGTTTAATAATGAAAGGACTGACTTTTTTGAATTTAACCAAACGGCATAAACGCTTGACTTGAGCGCGCGCTCAATATGGTCTTTTTAATTTCGGCTGTCAACTAAAAAATGAAAGGTTGAAAAAGCGGGGGCGAAACATGTAAGTTCACACGATCCAATCGGCCCAACGGTCTTGCACCAACAATACCGGTTAACAGGAGATTATTTTGGAGGAAGCGATGGTATCCCAGGCAAAAGAACATAAAAGATCTGCCATACGTGAAGCTGCAACGAAACTTTTTGCGGAAAAGGGGTATGAAATAACAACGACCCGTGATATCTGCCGAGCCGCTAAGATCAGCAATGCAGCCCTCTATTATTACTTCGACAGCAAGGAAGATATTCTTTACCAGATCCTCGACGAGACCATGAGAACCGGTCTGGAACGTATTGTAGAAATCGAGAAAACAGAGAAACCCTTGAAGGAAAAACTGTCTGATATATTGAAGATGCATGCCGCAAGGGCCGTGGATTATCACAAAATGAAACTTTTGGTCCACGACCAGAAGTCACTTCTGCCCGAGCATAAAGAGGCCCTGGTCGGGAAACAGAGGATTTATGTGCAGAAGATTATCGATCTTCTTGACGACCTGAAGGCACAGGGAGAACTTGCCGATCTGGACACCAAGGTCTGTTCCTTTGCGTTTTTTGGGATGGTCAGTTGGGCATACAGGTGGTTTGATCCAAGGGGCAGGATTTCCCCTGAAGAGCTGTCGACCATTTTCAATCGGATCTTTACCAAAGGCATTTTTAGGAATAGCTGATCTCCGCCTATCACCGAGACCTCCTTCTATCCCCATGTGAATCAGGTCCAGCCAAGGTGTATATGTCAAGTGTAGCGTTTCTGCTTCTCACGCTGTTCCTCCCTGGCCATGCATCTTGACATATTTTTGGTCGTTGTTTACGCTAGAACCGATTCCGAAAAAAAGAACCGTTACCAGCGTATGGATCCAAATACATCTGCCTTCAGAGAGGTTGAACGAAACGAAGCGTATATTGTAGATGTGCTTCGCCGCTTGATTGCCATCGATACCACCGTGCCACCCGGCGAAAACTATGAAAAGCTCATCGATCAGGTGGAGCCGGATTTTAAAAAATTCGGATTTGACACCGAGCGGGTGGTGGTGCCGGAGGAAAAAGTCAAACGGAACCCTCTTACCTTAAAGGGCCCCAGGACCAACCTGGTGGCCAGGATGAACAACGGAAAGCCGCCCCTTTCCGCCTACGCCCACATGGACGTGGTGCCCGTTGAAGAACCCTGGACCAAGGACCCTTTCGCTGGAGAGATCGCGGATGGTAAACTGTACGGCCGCGGCGCCGTGGACATGAAATACGCCATTGCCTGCTTCCTGGGTGCCGTAAAAGTCATTTCCGAAATGGGTCTTGAGCCCCACTACGATCTCAACTGTCTCCTTTGCACCGACGAAGAAATCGGTGTCTACCCAGGTTCCCGGTACCTGGCCGAGGAAGGGTATTTCTCACCCCACCTGGTCTGGATGGAGTTGGGCACCCTGGAACCGATCGTTATGCTGGGGACTGCCGGCGCCGTGCGAGCAGAAATCACCGCCGTGGGGAAGAGCTGTCACAGCGGCATGAATTTCCTGGGCATCAATGCGGTGGAGGAGATGGTTCCCGTCATGCAGGAACTTCTCAACTTGAAACAGGATGTTGAAAAGCGTCTTAGCCGCATCCCCACCATTCCCAGACCGGAAAATCCCCACCGCAAAATGACGCCCATGTTCAACCTCAACGTCATCCAAGGGGGAACCAAGGACAACATCGTTCCGGGCCAATGCAGGCTCACCATCAATCGCCGGTATATTCCCGATGAAAGATATGAAGACGTGGTTTCCGAAATTGAGCGAGCGCTTTTAAGAGGACGCGGGAAATCAAAGCTTCTGGATCTTAAAACCACTTTCGTTCACATGTATCCGCCGGTGGAGATAGACCCCGAATCCCCGGCCGCGCGCCGCGCCCGCGAAGCGGCCCGTATTGTCAAGGGGTGCGACGATTTTGTCTACGGCGGTTTCAGCGTCTCAACGGACCTGGGATTCGTAATCCGGGCCCTTTCGCCGACACCGGTTGAGGTCGCTTCTTTTGGCGTTATCCGGGCCTCAAAGATCATGGCCCACGCCGCCGACGAATTCGTGTATATCGAAGATCTTTTGGCCATGACCAAGGAATTGGTTTACTATTTCGCCCTGTAAGGTCCCGCGGTCGGGGAAACGGTTGTTACACGGTCTCCCCGCTCCAAAATACGGAGGGGTCCTGTCTCGTCATTCGGAGAAGGCGGTTGGCCGCGGCCGTTCGGTTGGATACGCCCATCTTTCTGAAGATGGACCTCAGATGGTTTTCAACGGTGTAATCACTGATATAGAGCCTTTTTCCGATTTCAGGATTCTTGAGCCCTTCCGAGAGAAGCAATACAACATCCATCTCACGGGCCGTCAGTCCCAGGGCCTTCAATTTCTCCTTTTCCCTTGCCGGGACAACCCCACTCTCTTCAGGTTCAAAATAGACCGCAAAAAAAGTACTCTCAGGGTTTCCCATCCGGACCTGACGCACCACAATTTCAAAGTCGCTTTCGTTCTTGGAAAGGCTGATTTGTATTTTGTGCAATGAAGCCTTTGACGGGTTTGGCGCATTCAGGGGGGGTGAGACTTTTTTATCAAAGTGGGAAAACACAAGCTTTGAAAGATATCTGAGACAGTCTTTTATCTCCTTTTTTGCGCAAAGACAACGCAGCTTTTCCTTTGCCGTATCACTGCAGTAGATGGGTTCAAACCACTGGTTCATCAACACCACCGCCCCATAGGGCAAACCGCACAGGATTCTGTCGATCATGGCGGTTTGCGTTCTGGTTTTCTCCCACATGAGAACCTTGTTCAAGGCCTCTGCGAGATATGGCGCCATCAATTCCGCTTTGGCCCGGTCTCTGCCGTTGAAAACATCGGCATTGGGTGGGCGAAACAGGTTGAAACTGCCCAGGAGACCGTTTTTATTTCTCAAAAAAATACTCATCTGTGAATGGATGGATTGGGGTTTCAAGAAATCATTGTAGTATTCGCCGGCCGTCAGCTGGTCGTAAGGAAGAATTTGTTGGGTGACGACGGTCGTTGGACCACGTTTTAAGGAAAGTCTGTTAAGAAACGGATCCAGTTGGTGGTAGTATTTGCGGAACCGCTCCAGAAACGCCCGACTGATGGTCAGGCTGATCGCACGGTTGATGTCAAGTTCATCGGCCCAGGGAAGAGAAAAGAAGAAGTTGCTGCAACTGGTCTTGAACACCGTCTCCATGAGACACAGTACTTCTTGTGTCAACTCAATCGAATGGTCACATTCCAGAGCAACACGGCTGATTTGAAGCACCTCTTTTAGATCAAGGTCGGAAAGCCTTTCAGAGGTGACGTCCATTTCTTCTCCATTGATATGGATTTAGAGAAAGGAAACTCGGTTCTGCCATCCAAGAAACCAAATTCAGACCAACGCGTCAATTATTATATCACACAAATAGGGATTGATGAAGAAAAATGACGGAATTCCGTCATTGACTTTGTGACATCTCTCTTACAGTATGAAATCCTCATTAAACCAAATAACCTTAAACAAGGGGGTGCACGATGGGTGACAAGGAAGAACGGATGGTCTTACCACCGCCCGCGCAAGTGGGTGTCGTGGTGAAAAATCTGGATGAGGCGATCGCCTATTACTCCGAAACCTTTGGACTGGGTCCATTTCAGACCGTGGTTTTTATTCCTGCCCAACACTGGGTCAAGGGGGAACCGTGTCCCATCAAGCTCAACATCGGGATGTGTCAATGGGGACCGCTGCAGCTGGAACTGATCGAGCCCGTTGAAGGTGATGCTCCGCATAAATGGTTCCTTCAGGAAACCGGGGAAGGTCTGCAGCATCTGGGCTTTATCGTGGACAACTATGATGAGTGGTTGGCTTATCTCAAAGACAAGGGGATCGACGTTCTCATGAATGCCGAGACCGACGTTCAAGGGATGGGGCATGTGAGGGCCGCCTATATGCAGTCGGACGCGGTAGGCGGCGTATTGTTTGAATTGATTGAAGTGACACCATAGGAGCTTTGCTCAGGAAGGAGGGGTTTACTATGTCATTGGGAAACGAAACGCTTTTGGAATTGTATCGCAAGATGCTGTTGGTACGTTCCATGGAGGACAAACATGATGTCCTCCTGAAGGAAGGAAGAATCCAATTGATGTCCCATTTCGGAACCGGTCAGGAGGCAGTGGCCGTGGGAATAACCGGTCCTCTCAGGCAGGAAGATATTCTGTTCGGAACCCACAGGGGCGTGGGGGAGTACATCGGAAAAGGCATGACCGCCGAGGATATCTGGACGGAATACATGGGAAAAAAGACCGGTCTTTGCAAAGGAAAGGGAACATTGCATCTGTGCGACAGCCGTGTCAATATTCCAGGTCTCGTATCAAGCCTGGGCTCTGATTTTTCTTACGCCGTGGGAACAGCCCTGGCCTCCAAAATGCAGAAAACCGATCAGGTGACCCTTTATTTCGTTGGTGAAGGGACCTTCAATCAAGGAGACGCGGGACCTTCAATGAACATGGCGGCGCTCTGGAACCTTCCGGTGGTCTTTGCGGTCTGTACGAACCAGTTCTGCGAATTGTCTTACATGAGCGAGCACTATCCCACTGAAGATGCTGCCCCGAGGGCCGCAGGCTACGGAATCCCTTACGATATCGTGGACGGTCAGGATATTGAAACCACTTACGCGGCCACCCAAAAAGCGGTGGAACATGCCCGAGGCGGCAACGGCCCGTACCTGGTGGAATATAAGACCTTCCGGATGGCGCTCCATTTCTCAGGCGACCCCGGCGGCTACGTGAAGCCCGAGGACCTGGAAGAATGGGGCAAACGGGATCCCATCGACCTGTGCCAGAAGAAACTCTTTGACCGGGGTGTCTTGTCGGCTGAAGAAGATGAAGCCCTTCGCAAGGAACTTTCCCAGGAAGTGGATGATGCCGTTGAGGCGGCCTTTCAGGCACCCGATCCCACAGTGGAAGATCTATTCGAAGATATATACGAGCAAAAGGGGGTGATGTAATGGCCAGAAATATCAGTTTCCTGCAGGCGTTGAATGAGGCCATGGCAGAAGAGATGCGGCGGGATCCGGCTGTTTTCGTCCTGGGCGAGGACGTTCGTATCGGTGCCTTTGGACAGACCGCCGGCCTGGTCAAGGAATTCGGTGAGGAGAGGGTCTTAAATACGCCCATTGCCGAAAACGCCATCACCGGTGTGGCCATGGGAGCGGCCATGAACGGGCAGCGTCCGGTGCTTGAACTCATGTTCTGTGATTTTGCCATGCTGGCCATGGACCAGATCTGCAACCAGATGGGTCAGTGGCGTTATGCCACCGGGAATCAATACCCGGTCCCCATGACCATCAGAACGGCGGTAGGCGCCGGGTTTCGCATGGCTTACGGACATTCCCAGTGCCTCCAATCCCAGCTCATCCAGGCACCGGGGCTGATTCTGGTGGAACCGGCAACCCCCTATGATGCCAAGGGCCTGCTCAAAAGCGCCATAAGAAGCAATGATCCGGTGGTGGTCTTTGAATCCAAGAAGCTCATGTTCGGCGGCGTTGAAGGGGAAGTGCCGGAAGAGGAATACACCATACCTTTTGGCGAGGCCGTAGTGAGAAAACCGGGCGAGGATGCCACTGTGGTGGCTTTCGGATTCATGATGTACGAGGCATTAAATGCCGCGGAAGAGCTGGCCAAGGAAGAGATCGACATTGAAGTGATCGATCCGAGGACCATTGTGCCCCTGGACAAGGATACCATCTTCGAATCGGTGGAAAAGACGGGACGTCTCATTACCGTGGAAGAAGGGAGAGTCAGGGGCGGCTTGGGCTCTGAACTGGCGGCCCTGGCCTGCGGAGATTATTTCTCCTTTCTGAAGGCGCCGGTCCAGCGGGTAGCGGCGCCCATGGTGCCCATTCCGGGAAGCCCCGTTCTGGAAGACTTTTATCTGCCCAACAAAGACACGATTGTGCGGGCGGTTAAGCGCACGCTTTAGACCAACACCAACCATGCCGGGCGCACCCGAAGCGTGAAATATTCCGGTGCCCCGGCACAACCTATACCATTTTTCTTAATCCGGGATGGATGAGGAGGGCAAAATGCGGTTAAAGGATCAAGTGGCCATCGTGACAGGTGGCGGCGGCGGCCTGGGTGAAGGAATCTGTCTGTGCCTCGCACGGGAAGGCGCTAATGTGGCCGTGAGCGACGTGGATCTCAAGTTGGCTGAAACGGTGGCCCAAAAGGTTAAAGAAATGGGGCGGGAATCATTGGCATTTAAGACCGACGTGCGCATGACCGACCAATGCGAAACACTGCTAAATGAGACCCTCGATAAATTGGGACGGCTCGATATCCTCGTTTGCGGGGCCGGTGTGGGCGGTTTTTCCTATTGGAACGAAGCCGAGGCACCCATGCCCGTGCTGGAGAATATTTCCGAGGAAGAGTGGGATCTCACCATTGACGTGAATCTCAAAGGGGTCTTCCTGTGTAATCGCGCCGCGGCCCCACATTTTAAGGAACAGAAAAAGGGAAGAATCATTAACCTCTCTTCCATTGCAGGCCGCAAGGGGATCGACTGGATTGCCCATTATTCCGCCAGCAAGGCAGGGGTGATCGTTTTTTCCCAGGCCGTAGCCCTTCAACTGGCCCCTTACGGCGTCACCGTGAACAGCATCTGCCCGGGCGTCATTCGAACCCCCATGTGGGACACCGGTGCCAAGGTGCTGGCCAAATCGTATCCGCCGTTTAACGGCATGAGCCCGGATGAGGTCTTTCAAGCGGTGGTCCAGAACATGATCCCCATGAAACGGGCTCAGACGGCTGAAGACATCGGGAATGCGGTGGTGTTTCTGGCATCAGAGGAAGCAAAGGAAATCACCGGGCAGTCCATCAACGTGGATGGGGGATCAACCTTCAATTAGAAACGGGGGGACAGGATATGAAGGTACCGGTTTTTACAGATCTTGAAAAAATCGAATTCCGGGAAAAACCAACGCCGAAAATTGGAGCCGATGAAGTTCTCCTTGAGGTCAAAAGCTGCGGCATATGCGGCTCCGACGTGCACGGATACCTTCATGGCATTATGGTTCCTTTGGGAACGGTGATGGGCCATGAGTGTGCCGGCGTCATCAGCGAAGTGGGAGCCAATATCCAGGAATTCGAAGTTGGCGATCGCGTGATAGCAAAGCCCATCGCCCAGTGCGGAGAATGCTATTGGTGCAAAAAAGGCCAGTACTCCCTATGCCCGGATGCTTTGGGAAAGGCGTTCGGCATCAGCCCCGAACATGATGGGGCCTTCGCTCAATACCTCCAGGTGAAATACCCCAAGAATATGTTGTTCAGACTTCCGGAGAATGTTTCCTTTGAAGAGGGGGCCCTGGTTGAGCCGCTGGCAACCAGTCTTCATGCGGTGCGCATGTCCAAAATGGGGGTCGGCGACAACGTGGTTATCCTGGGCGCCGGAATGATCGGCTTAGGTGTCCTTCAGTTTGTGAAACTGGGGGGCGCCAAAAAGATCATTGTACTCGAAATATCTGAAAAGAAAAGAGCCCTCGCCATGGAAGCGGGCGCCGATATCGCAATAAATCCCATGGACGAGGGGGAAACGTTGAGAGAAACGATTCTTGAGATGACGGGCGGCATCGGGGCAGACGTGGTTTTCGAGTGCGCGGGGGTGCCCAGTACGTTTCAATCCTGCGGAAGCCTTGTAAAGAGCGGCGGCCAGGTAATGCTGGTGGGCATTAATGACAAAGCGGTTGAAATTAACCCTTTCTTCCTTGTCATTTGGGAAGTGGAAATGAAGGGTGTGTTGGGCTATTATGACGAGTTCGATCTGGTTATCGATTTTCTGCACAAAAAGAAGATCAACACCCAAGTCCTCATATCCGACACAATTTCCCTGGATGGACTGGTTGAAAAGGGATTTCAGCGTCTTCTTACAAACCGGGATCTGGTAAAGATCCTGGTAAACCCATAAGGTAACGGAGTTTTGGTATATGATTACGTCTATTCTGGTCCCCAAACTCGGCATGACCCAATCGGATGTCACCTTGGTAGAGTGGCATAAAAAAGACGGGGAAATGACGGATAAGGGGGAAGTCGTTGTCACCATCGAAACGGCCAAGGTCACCAACGAAATAGAGGCGCCCGCTTCCGGGCTACTGTTCTCTTTGCGAAAGGTGAAAGAGAAGGTAGAGATCGGTGAGGCACTGGGCGTCATTGCTGAAAGCCGGGAGGAATTTGAGGCGTACAAAAAGGGGATTAAGCCTGGCCCGGACGCGTCTTCGGACATCTTCTTTGAAGATGAAGATGAAGAGGGTTGGGGCGTTCATCTCTCCCTAGAAGATGAGGAGGTTCCGGCCCAACCCGAGCCGGCCATCGATCTGGGAGACCGGGTTGTGACAGAACGAATTCCTTTTGTGGGTATGCGGCGAACCATTGCCGATAATCTCATGCACAGCCTCCACACGGGCGCCCAGTTGACGGTGGTCTGCGAAACCGATATGACGGAACTGGCAAGTTTCCGAAGTGAACTTCTCCTGGACCGGCCCGACCAGCGCATCACCTTCGTTGACATGCTGGTTAAAATCCTGGCCTCGGCCCTCAAGGAATTTCCCATCATCAACTCCACCATCCTGGGGGATGAGATCATTTGCTGGGGGGAATACCACCTTGGAGTGGCCGTTGCCCTGGAAGGGGGGCTTGTGGTCCCCGTGGTCAGAAACGCTGACAAAAAAAGCCTTGTGGCGGTCAGCCGGGAAATCAGGAAACTGGCGCGAAAAGCCCGGGAAAACGCCCTTGAACCCAAGCACTATCAGGGCGGCACCTTTACCCTGAGCAGCGGGGGGAATGTGGCGGTGGATTTCATGACGCCCATCATCAACCCGCCGGAGAATGCCATTTTAGGCATCGGGAGGATCGGCCCCAAGCCTGCCGTATACCAGAACAAACTGGCCATCAGAACCATGACGCATCTGTGCCTGACCCACGATCACCGTGTGATCGACGGCGTTCCGGCAGCCGGGTTTCTGGGTCGGTTGAAGGAGATCATTGAGAATCCAAAGGAATTCCGTAGAATCCTCAAATGATGGTTATAAAGCATAATCGCACATTCAGGAGTCAGCGCACATGAACAAAAGGTCTTGCGAGCTGTTGGTGGTGGGTGGCGGACCGGGCGGATATACGGCAGCCATTCGAGGGGCCCGAAAGGGTCTCAAAACCGTTTTAGTGGAAAAAGGCCCTCTGGGAGGGACCTGTCTCAACCGTGGTTGCATCCCCACGAAGGCGCTCCTTGAAGACACGGAGATGATTCCCAAAGTCAGCACCTGCCACTTCCTTAAGGGGGACATGAAGATCGGCGTGAGCCGGATCGTGGAGCGCAGAAAAGCCGTCGTGGAAGGGTCCCGAACCTGGGTCAGGAGCATTTTGAAAGGGAACGGCGTGGCCTTCATGGAAGGGCATGCATCCTTTGAATCTCCCAAGGAACTGATGGTTCGGGACACGGACGGCAAAGAGACGAAAATCGCTTCATCCAAGGTCATTATCGCCACCGGTGCCTTTGAAGACTATGGTGATGGACCCGTACCCGACGGTAATGGCATTTGGTCCACGGACGACGCCCTTTCCCTCAAGCCGGTTCCCCGCCGCATGGCCATCGTGGGCGGGGGAAGCCGAGGGGTTGAATTCGCCAACATTTACCGCAACCTTGGGGCCAGCGTGCTGCTCATAGAGAAGGAAAAGCGGGTATTGCCCCGGTTGGATCCCGAGTTTTCCGACCGGTACAAGAAGGCGCTGCTGGACCGCAAGATCAAAGTGCTGACCGGGACCTCCCTTGCCTCAGCCGGTTCTCACGGAAATTCGGGCATCACCGTTGTTCTGGAGGGAAAAAAGGGACCCCGGGAAATCGCCGTGGACAGGCTTTTGATCACCGCGCACCGACGTCCTCAATATGAGGGGCTTCATCTGGAAGCAGCCGGTTTGGCGCCCCGGGATGGCATATTAACCCATTCCGCCGGTTTGGAGACGGCGGCCCAGGGGATCTATGTGATCGGTGATGCGGCAGGCCCCCCGTACTATGCCCACAAGGCCATTTCCCAGGCAATAGCGGCCGTAGACCATCTCATGGGAAACAGCGCCGCCAAACCATCCCCATTCATGCCCCACTGTGTATGGGGAAGTCCCGAAGTGGCGGCGGTGGGACTCACCGAAGACCAAGCCCTTGAGCAGGGACACGACGTAAAGGTGGGAGAGTTTCATTACGTGGGAAACGGCCGTGCCGGTACAATGGGGGTCGATCAGGGACTGGCGCTGATGGTATCCGATGCCCGCAGCAGAAGGGTATTGGGCGTTCACATGATGGGTCCCCAGGCCACTGAACTGATTTCTCTGGCAACCCTTGCCATGGAAAACAATATTACCGTGGACGGCATAAAGCAGGCCGTATTCGCCCATCCCACCCTGTCCGAGACCTTTTTTGAGGCCGCACTGGCCACTGACGGGGAGGCCATTCATCTGATGATGGATTAGGATGATGATGGAACAGCGGCAAAACGCCTGCAATGGATCAGACACTGAAAAGTCTCTTATTGAGATCTTTATGGGTTTCGGTGCTCGCATGGGCCATCCGTTCTACCGGGCCATATTTTACGGTGACGGCCGTATCGAAGTGGAATACCAGGCCCCGAATCCCGTTGAATCCCTTGTGTTGAAGCTCGGTTCTTTGGAAGCGGCTTTTGATCTTTCGAAAAGAAATTCCGGAAACGGAAAAAATCTTGATTGCGTCGTCATCCGAAAAAAGTGTACTAAATGTTTTCTGCATGAAAGAGAAGCCACCGTTGCGGGATAGACTGTTTGCGTCAAATGAGATCACTAAATGAGGATCCAGGTTCGGTTTATGGGCCAATTGGGAGAGCGGCTCCCCTATTATGATGCCGAAAGCGGACTTTCCATAGAAATGCCGGATGGCGCCTCTGTTAAAGACCTTTTGCATCATCTTGAAATGCCCAAATCCCAGCCGTGGATGGCGGTATTGAACGGCAGGGTTCTAAAACCCGACACCCTGCTTTTTGGCGATAGCTGCATCTATGTGGTTCCGGCGGTTTTTGGCGGATAGATGAAAGGAGGTTTCCATGGATTTGAAAGGGAAAACCGGTATCGTCACCGGTGCGGCTCGGGGAATCGGGCGTGCCATTGCGCTCAAGATGTTTCAGGAAGGGATGAATGTCGTAGTAGCGGATCTTGAAAAATCGCTGCTGGATCAATGGGTCAAAGAGACGGAAGGGGCTCACAACAGGATTCTAACCACTATGGCGGACGTAACCTCACCCGTTGACGCGGAGCGGATGGCTCAGACCGCCATCGAGCAGTGGGGAACCATCCATGCGTTGGTCAATAACGCGGGTGTGATTAAAGCAATACCGTTTATTGAAACAACACAAGATGAGTGGGAGAAGATCATTTCCGTGAATCTGGGCGGCGTTTTTCATTGCTGCAAGGCGGTGGTTTCCCATATGATCGAAAACCGGGCCGGCCGCATCGTAAACATCTCTTCGGTAGCGGGTAAAAAGGCGGCACCGCTCATTTCGGCCTACAGTGCGTCAAAATTCGGCGTGATCGGTCTGACCCAGGCACTGGCCTTAGAGCTTGGAAGCCACGACATCACCGTCAACGCCGTCTGCCCGGGGTTTATCGAAACGTCCATGTGGAAGGACCATCTCAATCCGGCCCTATCCCCTGTGATGGGCGTGGACCAGGAGGCGGTTTTGAGCAGTTTTGCCCAAGCCAACGTGGCCCTGAAAAGGCCCCAAACGCCTGAAGATATCGCCCAGTGCGTCATCTTTCTTTTAAAGGCTGACAATGTTTCAGGGGTCGCCGTTAACGTGGATGGCGGCCACACCATGATCTAGGAGCGGTTGATTTCCTGAAAGGAGGTGATGCATTCTTCGGATCCGATGATAATGGTTGAACTTTAAATGAACTAAGGAGGTCTTCATGGCAGCAAGAAAAATGTTGAGTGTTCTGGGTATCATCAGTTTCGCCTTCCTTTTGCTGGGTCAGCCGGTTTGGGGGGCAGAGGCAAAAACATTAAAGGTGGGGGGTCTCTTCTGCCTGACCGGTTTCGGCTCGTCGGCTGAAACCTATATCGCCGAGGGAGCGCAGCTCTCGGAAGAGTGGATTAACAGCCAGGGCGGCGTCACCATCAACGGAGAGAAATACAACATCAAACTGATCATCGAAGACATGAAGGGGACGGCCGACGGCGCTGTTGCGGCCGCCACCAAACTGGTATATGACCACAAGGTGAAGATTGTCATCGGCACGGTGGTGCCTTTCATGGTCCAGGCGGCGGGCTCCGTGCTGGAACCGGCAAAAGTACTGCGTCTGGTGCTGTACAACTGCGGCATGCCATCGGAATACGGTCCCCAAACCCCCTACATGTTTCTCACCTACGACTCTACCATTGAGGGAATGCGGGCCGCCCTGGACTATCTGAAGGAAGCATATCCGGATGTCAAAAGCGTTGCCTACATTATTCCGGATGACGGGTCGGTCCCCTACCTGGACAAGATGTTCCGGGAGAAAGCCACCGGGCTCGGCTATGAAGTGGCCACGGTGGCCAAATGGGCCATGACCACGCAGGATTATTCACCCATCATCACCAAGGTACTGGCGGCAAAACCGGATGCCATCGCCTTTGCCAACGGGTGGCCCCAGGCCACCGGCAGTATGCTCAAAGTCATCAGGGAAATGGGATTCAACGGCCCGGTCTTCGGGTGCAATTACGATGACGCTTATCAGATCATGGAAATCGCGGGCAAAAAGGCCTCTACCAATTTCTTCATTCATCAGATTGATCTGGATTCCCCGGACATGACCCCGATGATCAAGAAAATTGCCAAGATGGCCAAGGAGAAGTATGGCAAGGCTTACGGCATGCATATTTGGGGATTCAACCCGCTCTATGAACTCAAGCAGGTGCTGGAAAAAGCCCAGAGCACTGATCCCACGGTGCTTAAGGATGTGTGGGGAAACATGAAGACCATCGATACCGTTTACGGCCCCGGCCGTATGGGAGGTCTCAAGACCTACGGCATCAACCACACGGTTTGCGCCCCTTGTCCCATTGTGGAGCTGATGGACGGCAAGGTGAAATGGGTTAAATGGGTGGATGTTTATAGTCCTTAACCCAAAAAAAATGAAGGGCGGGAGGCTGAATCCGGGCTTCCCGCCCCCTTCCGTACCAATCTTAAGAAACCGGGGGGACCACCGTGTTTTCTGAAGTCGCAGCCCAGAGTGTCGTGAACGTGTTGATGCTCTCTTCCATCTATATCCTTGTGGCCTTGGGTTTTGCGCTCCTTTTGACGGTTCTGGGCATTCTCAATTTCGCCCATGCCGCCATCTACATGGTCGGCGGCTACATATGCTATGAACTGGCCGTTGATGTGGGCATAAACCAGTGGCTCTCCCTTTTGGTGTCCACCATCATCATGGGTTTTTTCGGACTCTTTTTAGAGAAGGTCTTTTTCCGCCCGTTTCTAAAGGATATGAACCGGATCGTGGTGGTATCCCTTGCGCTGATTATCATTTTGCAGGCCACCATCAATGTCACGGTGGGAAGCTATATCCGTCGGATACCTTCTTTTGTACCGGAAATCCTGCGGTTTGGCGGCGTATCCATCAGCGGTGACAGGCTGGCCACCTTCGCCATCGGATCGGCCCTGCTTGTGGCGGTCATTTTGTTCATCAGAAAGACCAAAACCGGCCTGCAGATGCTGGCCATCTCCCAAAACAGCGAGGGTGCAGCCCTACAGGGGATCAGGACCCATCGCATCTATGCGGTGACCACCGCCATCGGTTGCGCAATGGCAGGGGTCGCCGGAAGTCTCATGGGGGCCATTTTGGCCCTGAGCCCCTTCATGGGGGACATCATGCTGGTCAAAGCCATCGAAATCGTCGTCCTGGCAGGCATCGGAAGTATCGGCGGGGTGTTGCTGGGCGGGCTTATCCTGGGAACCGTTGACGGTATCCTTCCGCTTTTCATGAGCGGCAGCGCCACCGATCTGACGGGTCTGTGCATTATCATTTTCATTCTCCTCTTGAGGCCTCAAGGGCTCTTCGGACGCGAGGTCTAGACTTGGACAGGGAACAGAGAAACTGGGGAAAACTGGGAATCGGCGCGGGGATCATCATACTCCTCTTCCTGGTGCCGGTCTTCGTGCATTCTTTTTACTATCTGCACACCTTCATCATCACAATGATTTACACCATCGCCGCGTGCAGCTTGAGAACCATTTTCATATCCGGACAGATCTCCATTGCCCATGGGGCCTTCATGGGGCTTGGGGCCTATGTTTCCGCCATTCTTGCCAAGGAACTGGCCTTTGTCCCCTGGCTCACCATCCCCCTGGGGGGACTTGCGGCACTGGTGGTGGGCGTTCTGGCCGGCTACCCGCTCACCAGGGTGCGGGCCATCTATTTCTCCATGGTCAGCCTTTTTGTGGGACTGGCCCTGGTGGCCCTGATGGGGGTTTTTTCCCAATACACGGGTGGTGACATCGGCCTCATCGGCATACCGCCACTCCCCGCCATTGCCATACCCGGTCTCCCTGAGATCAATTTCATGAGCAGCAAAATCCCCTACTACTATTTCTTTCTACTGCTGACCCTCTTCTGCCTCCTGATCCTGCACAGCCTCGAAAACTCCCGCGTCGGAATGAACTGGAAAGCCATCTCCCAATCCCATCTTGTGGCCTCCAGCGTGGGCATTAATGAGGCCGGTTACAGGGTCCTGGCCCTGGCCGTGGGCTGTTTTTTCGCGGGCATCGCAGGGGCCGGATATGCCCACTACAATATGGTGCTCACCCGCAGCAGCTTCGGATTTCTGTCAAGCGTCAATCTCTTGATTTATGTGCTGGTGGGAGGCACCACCAGCTTCTTTGGTCCCATCGTGGGAACCGTGGTGCTGGTGATTGTGCCTGAGACCTTCAGATGGATGAAGACGTTTACCCCCTTTGTTTTTGGCGGCATCATGTTGCTGGTGGTCTTTTTCATGCCCCAGGGAATCGCGGGCCTCTATGATCAGATAAAGCACCGGTTCGTTGAGAAAAGAGAAACGGGGGGGCCTTCCCATGTTTCTTGAAGCCAAAGGACTGACAAAGCATTTTGGGGGTCTCGCCGCCGTTTCCGAGCTTGACATATCCATCAGGGAAGGCGAAATCGTCGGCATTATCGGTCCCAATGGGGCCGGCAAGACCACGATTTTCAACCTGATCACCGGTTTTATCCGGCCCACTTCCGGCGCCGTCAATTTCAAGGGAAAGAATATCACGGGAAAAAGGCCCCATCTCATTGCAAAAATGGGGATCGGTCGAACATTTCAACTGGCATATCTCTTTCCGGAATTCACGGTCTTTGAAAATATTGTCAGTTCCTTCAACCTCCACCCCAAATCCGGTTTTTGGGAAGCATTGCTGAAACTCCCTTCTTACCGCAAAAAAGAGCGGGAGATACTCAGACAGGCGGAGGATATCCTGCACCTGGTAGGTCTCGATGATGTCAGGCACGTGCAGGGAAAAAACCTTCCCCACGGGCATCAGAAACTCCTGACCATGGCAAGGGCCCTGGCCATTCGGCCCCGGGTGTTGCTTCTGGACGAACCCATCGGCGGCATGAGTCTCGAGGAAGTCAAGTACGCCATGACCGTTATCGAAAAAATCCGGTCTCAAGGCATCACCATCGTGCTCGTTGAACACAACATGCGGATTATGGCCCTTTGCGACCGGGTGATTGTCATTAACTTCGGAAACAAGATCGCGGAAGGCTCCATGGAGGACGTCCGAAAGAACAAAGAGGTGATGAAAGCTTATTTCGGTAGGGAAGATGCTGCTTAACGCAAAAGATCTGAACGTTTATTACGGAAAGGCCATGGCCCTTCATGACGTCTCCCTGGAGGTGAAAGACGGGTCCGTGGTGACCATCATCGGTGCCAACGGCGCCGGAAAAAGCACCATTTTGAAGGTCCTGTCGGGACTTCTTACCCCCATTTCCGGAAGTGTCATTTTTGACAACCGGAATATCCTGGGGATGAAACCGTACGAGATTGTAAATCTGGGACTGGTCCATATACCGGAAGGGAGACAGCTCTTCCCCTATCTGAACGTCCTTGAAAACCTCAAGCTGGGGGCAAGCTTAAGAGAAGACAAGGACGGGATCAAAAAGGACCTGGAAGAGGTTTTCGCCCATTTTCCCATACTGAAGAAGCGGCGCAAGCAAAAGGCGGGAAGCATGAGCGGTGGTGAACAGATGCTCCTGGCCATTGCAAGGGGGCTCATGGCGGGTCCGAGACTGCTTCTGATGGATGAACCGACACTGGGGCTTGCGCCGGTCATGGTGCTGGAATTGGTCTCCGTGATAGAGCGCATCAATAAAAGCGGCGTGACCGTTGTGCTGGTGGAACAGAATGTTTTCCTGGCCCTTCAGGTGGCACACAGGGGGTATGTCCTTGAGGTGGGGAAAATCATTTTGGAAGGGGACATCGATCAGTTTAAAGACAGTGAATTGGTGAAAAGGGCCTACCTTGGAGAATAGGAGGTTTTCGCTTGGGACCCTGTTACAAAAAGCAAGAAGATTCCCATTTGAAAACAAATCATTGAGCCTTTTGCGAGAATTCAGAATCCAGAATCCAGGAGTCAGAATATGGTACTTGGCACCTATCTCATATTCTGAATTCTGACTCCTGACTCCTGAATTCTTGGGTTGCGGGCGTAGCCCGCGTTAGGAGGTTTTAAATGCACAAAATCATGATTGCCCCGGCCCGCTATATTCAGGGGCCAGGTCTGATAAATGAGATCGCCAACCACGTGGGGCATCTGGGTTCGAAATTCTTCTTTATCGGCGGACCGAAGGCTGTTTCCCTCATTCAGGAACCGGTGACGACATCTTTTGGGGAGGCTGAATTGGATTGCCGGTTCGAGACCTTTTCGGGGGAATGTACCCGCGCAAGTTCAGAGGCTTTGTCCCAAAAGGCCAAGCGCTTCGGCGCGGACGTGATCGTGGGCCTTGGTGGAGGAAGGACCATCGACACCGCAAAGGCCGTGTCCCACGCCCTTGATTCGGCCCTTGCGATCCTCCCCACCGTGGCCTCCAATGACGCACCGTGCAGCGCTCTGGCCGTACAATACAAGGAAAACCATATGCTGGACCGGTTTCTGATACTCAGGCGAAACCCGGATGTGGTACTGGTCGATTCCCAGGTGATCGCCCAGGCACCCACCCGTTACTTGGTGGCGGGGATGGGGGATGCCCTGGCCACATGGTTCGAGGCCCACACCTGCACCAAATCAGGTGCTAAAAACCTTCCCGGCGGAACCACCACATCCGCTGCTTTGGGCCTGGCGAGGCTCTGTTATGAAAACCTCATGGATTACGGTCTGTCAGCCAAACTGGCGGTGGATCGGGATTCGGTAACGCCGGCCGTGGAGATGGTCATTGAAGCCAATATTCTGTTAAGCGGCATGGGATTTGAAAGCTCGGGCCTTGCCGCGGCCCACGGTATTCATGAAGGGCTGGGCGCCATGGAAGAAACCCACTCGGCACTTCACGGGGAACTGGTGGCTTTCGGAACCCTTGCGCAACTGGTCATGGAGAATCACCCCAAAGAGGAAATAGACAAAGTGATGGGTTTCTGTAACGCCGTGGGCCTCCCCGTGACCCTGGGACAGCTGGGCATCAGTGACACCTCAAGGGAGCACCTGATGAAAGCGGCGGAAGTGGCCTGTATGGAAGGGTTGACAACACACAACTCCTATTTTGACATCAACCCTCAGCGAATTCTGGGTGCCATCATCGGTGCCAATGCCCTGGGTGAAGAGCGTCGAAGCAAAGGCTGACGGCTGAAAACTGAAATTTGAAAGCGCAAAGTCTTTCGGCAAGCTTACTGACCTTGTGGCGTTCCGTGACAGACCGGGGGAGGCGGTTATGACAGAGACGGGAAAGAGGGAAGAATGGCGCCTGAAGGATAACATCCGGGCGGACGAGCATCCCTTAACAGCTTACAACAACATCGGAAAGCGCGGCATCCGCCGGCTGGACGGGTATGAAAAGGCCAGCGGAAGGGCCGCCTATACCATGGACGTCCAACTGCCGGGAATGCTTTATCTGCGGTTTCTCACCTCCCCCTATCCCCACGGGAAAATTCTGAAAATGGACACGCAACGGGCCGAGGCCTTCCCCGGGGTCCGGGCCGTCCTGAGATACGATGATCCCGAATTGCCTGTAACGGCGGATCTTGGCGGCCATGCGCCCTCGGAGCTTCCGGTGCTCCCCCGGGTGGCCCATTTTGAAGGGGAAGTGGTGGGGGCCGCGGTCCTGGGAGATACTGAGGCCATCGCGGAAGAGGCCCTGCGGTTGATCAACGTCACATGGGACGTCCGCCCCTTTGTTCTGGACCCTGTCAAGGCCCTTGAACCGGGGGCCCCTCTGGCCAATCCCGAGGCGTTTCCCCATGGGAATTATTACAATCAGGGGATGCTGGACGAGGAATCCCTGGGGGATGTTGAAGAGGGATTCAGGGCGGCCGATGAAATTCTTGTATTCCAGTCGGAAAGGCGCCTTCACACCTGGATCGGTCCGGAACGGCCCTGCGGCGTGTTCCAGTGGAACGGCGAATACCCCGAAGTCTGGGTGAAGCAACAGCGCCCCCATATCGCCAAACGGGTCATATCCAGCTGGTTCGGCGGCATTCCCATGAACCGGATAGAATTGCACTGTCTCTATCAGGGGGCCAGCTTCGGCGGTTGGAGCCAGTCCCCGTGGAACATGGGCGGTCACTACTGCGCGGGACTTCTGTCCAAAAGAACGGGACGGCCCGTAAAGTGGACCTTCAGCAGGCGGGAGGATTTCTACGGCGGGGAGATGGACGAGGGCCGATACAAATTCAAAGTGGGCGCACGAAAGGACGGCACCATCACTGCGGTCGCGGTGGAGGCCGTATTGAGCAATCTCCTTTTTCCGGTGTTCGGCGTGGCAAAACACCTTATTGAAAACACGAAAATACCCAATGTGCACGGTAAGATCATCGCCGTTCAGACCAACAAGGCCCCCAATGTCCCCACCCGCTGTGAACAGAACCCCAACTGCCACGCCCTTACCCTGGTATTCGACCATGTGGCAAACGCCTTTGGGCTGGATCCCATCCATGTGGCTCTCAAAAACGACGGCGCGGACGGCCACGACATGGAATGGCTGAACCGACAAAAGGAACGTCTGGGGTTTCAGGCAAGGGACAGCCTTAAGGAATGCATCCAAAACGGAAAAGCGGCCATGGACTGGGATAAAAAGTGGCATGCGCCTGGTACCAAAAAGCTCTCCAACGGACGCATGCACGGCCTCGGATTTACCTGGACCCACGAATGGGAGGACTCAGCCGGGTCCAGCGAGATGATGATCCGCATCGAACGGGACGACGGCACCGCCAGAATCCTCGGCATGCGGTGCGACAATGGCGTAAACGCCGAGACATCCTACTGCCAGATCGCGGCGGATGAACTGGGAATGCGGATCGAAGATGTCTTCTACCGTCCCCATTCGGACACCGGGTTTTTTGCCATGACCCCCGACTCTTCCACCAACATGTCGGTGAACGGATCCGCCATCCGCCATGCGGCCATGGAATTGAAAAGAAGAATCCTTGAGGAGGCGGCCCGCCCCAGCGGCAGGACCCCTCGCGGCGAATACCCGCCGGCATTTCCCGGTGTGACGCCTGATGAACTGGACATGAAAGAGAGCGTGATCTTTGTAAAGAAGGACCCATCCCGCCAAATGCCCCTATGCGACCTGGTTCAGCCCATGGGGGCGGAAGGCCCCATGTGCCATACGCCGGAAATGGGAAAAGGGGCCCCCAGAAGCAATTTCTCCGTGCCCCTCTTTGCCTGCGGGTGGCAGGTGCAGCAGGGGGCCTATGCGGATTACCGTCTCCGCTTCTGCCGCCAGGCCCATTTCATGGAGGTGGAGGTGGATACGGAAACAGGAGAAGTGATCATCAAAAAGGTGGTCAACGTAAACGACGTGGGAAAGGTGATTAACTGGGAAGGATGCGAGGGTCAGCAGTACGGCGGCACCTACATGGGCGCAGGCCGTGGCCTCTTTGAAGAAGTGGTGCATGATCCGGCCACCGGTGTCATGTTAAACGGAAATCTCCTGGATTACAAGTTTGCCACCATCAACGATGTGGGGCCCATAGAGACACGGCTGGTGGAAACCGGCATGGGGTACGGCCCCTATGGTCTTGTGGGGATCGGTGAGGATATCGCAACCGTGGTGCCCGCCCTTCTGGAACCCGCTGTTTATAATGCCATTGGTGTCTTTGTGGACGATTTTCCCATTACGCCCGCAAGGATCCTTGAAGCGTTGGGGAAGATTTAATGCGGGCCGGGCCCGCAATTTAAGAATTCAGGCGCCAGGGGTCGGCGGCTTTGCTGACTCCTGAATTCCGTATTCTGAATTCTCAATCGTGATTTCCGGTGCCAATATCCCCTTCCCGGCGGCGTGGGCCATGGTTCGGCGCACATCCACAACCAGGGGCCCGTTCGTTTGAAGGCGGATCCCCGCATCCTGCCCCGGCCGCAGTTCAATCTCCCGCTCACCGTCCAGTGCCAGTACGGACGGCGTATGTGGCACTTTCAATTCACGGGCCGGCCTCATGAGGGAAGCACCCGTAACCCTGACGCCGCTGACCATTCCCGGCGCCACCGGTGCCTTGACGGTTTTCCCCCCAGAACCCAGGTTCAGGGAGAGGCCCAATGGTTCTTCGGCTCTTACGGGATAAATCAACCCGCCGATGGAAGATAAACCGATACTGGAAGGCTCGGCGCGGCTCAAAAAGATCTGCCGGATCTTCTCCATGTCCCAGACAGCCCGGGATGCCACGAACCGGTCGTCATAAACCGCGATGTCCACCAGGGCCTGGTCCCGAACACGGCCCTCCAGGATGACTTCAAGTTTGGTGGTGCGGAAGGTACTCTCTTCCAGTGGAACCAGATCCCGGGCCACAAGCCCGGCGGCCAGACCCGCCAGGGTCCCTTCAACCATTGATGGGAACACGTTGTTGGTACCGGTGGATATGGGGAGGATGGGAACCGAACCGGCCCCTTTTGAAACGGCACGGTTGGTGCCGTCCCCCCCCACGGTAACCAAACAGCCCGCGCCCCGTTCCGCCATGATGCGGGCGGAACGGGTGGCGTCTTCCTGGCTGTTGGTGCGCCGGAAATTGGCGGGAAAAACCGCCGCCGGTATCTCCAGCCGGAAAAGGGCCCGCTCCACGATCCCGAAATAGTCGGGCATGTAACAGATGCGCTCTACACCTGTTGCGGCGAGCCCCAAAAGAACACGGCGGACAATCCGAACCTTTTCCTGGTTGTCAAAAACGCTGCCATGGGCCACAAGCCGCCGAATATCCTTTCCGGAAGCCGGATTGGCGATGATGCCGACGAGAGACAACTGGGTTTCTCCTCCAAAATCAGCCTTCAACCGCTTTCTTGACAGCCTCGATCACATTCGCCTCATTGGGCACGAAAGCCTGTTCCAGGGGCGGCGAAAAGGGCACGGGCGTAAAGGGCCCCGCCACTCTCAGAATCGGTGCGTCCAGGTAATCAAAGGCCTTCTCCGCCGCGATGGCGGCGATCTCGGCACCTGATCCCGCAAACTTCACTTCCTCGTGAACGATCACAAGCCGATGGGTCTTCCTGACGGAGGCCAGGATGGTCTCCTCGTCCAGTGGCGACAGGGTCCGGGGATCGATGACTTCCACCTGGATCCCTTCTTTTGCGAGCTTCTCCGCGGCACCGAGCGCCACATTGACCATCAGCGCGGTGGCCACCACCGTGGCATCCGAGCCTTCCCGTTTGATGTCCGCTTTTCCAAGGGGAATCTCATAGGCTTCTTCGGGCACCTCCCCTTCCGCTGCATAGAGGATCTTGTGCTCCAGGAACACCACCGGGTTGTCATCTCTGATGGCGGAAATGAGCAGACCTTTGGCATCGTAGGGGGTGCTGGGCATGACCACCTTGAGTCCCGGAACATGCATGAACCAGGCCTCCAAGCATTGGGAATGCTGGGCCGCGGCGCTGATACCGGCGCCGAATGGCGCTCTCATGACCATGGCCAGTTTCGCCTTTCCGCCAAACATATATTTCATTTTGGCGGCCTGGTTGTAGAGCTGGTCCATGGCCACCCCGATGAAGTCGATGAACATCAATTCAATGACCGGACGCAGTCCCACCGCGGCGGCCCCGACGGCGGTGCCGACGATGGCGCTCTCCGTAATGGGTGTATCCATCACCCTTTTTTCTCCGAATCGATCCCTCAATCCCTGGGTGACACCGAAAACGCCCCCGTAAACACCGACGTCCTCGCCGGCGACATAGATATTCGGATCCCGTTCCATTTCCAAAATGTGGGCGTGGTTCAAGGCCGTTGCAAAAGTCATGGTCGACATTCGGCAAACCTCCTTTCAAAAACATATGGGTCGTAGGACGACAAAAATACTCGTGAATCAGACGTCCTCTCAGATTGTATAGACATCATCCGCAATTTCCTCGGGGTCCGGGAAGGGACTTTCTTCGGCAAATTGAACGGCTTCAGCCAAATCCGTCTTAATCCCCTGCCGGATATCGTCCACCTTTTCCTGGTCCAGAATCCCCATGTCCAGAAGCTTTTTCTCAAAGTTGACAACGGGGTCCTTGAGCTTCCATTCTTCCAGTTCATCATCGGTACGGTACTCGCAGGGATCCCCTTCAAAATGTCCCCTGATGCGATAGGTTTTGCATTCAATGAGGGTGGGTCCCTCACCGTTTCTGGCCCGTTTGACCGCCTCTTCGGCCGCCTCATATACCGCGACCACGTCGTTTCCGTCGATGACGATGCCCGGCATGTCATATGCGGCGGCACGGTCCGCGATATCCGCCACGCACATGGAATTGGCGGTGCAGGAGGATATGCCGTACATGTTGTTTTCGTTCACAAAGATCACCGGGAGCTTCCAGCAGGTCGCCAGATTCATGGCTTCGTGGGTCGTCCCCTGGTTGGAGGCGCCGTCACCGAAAAAGCAGGCACACACGGCATCCGTCCCTTTGTATTGCGCTGCCAGGGCCGCGCCGGCCGCCTGGGGGGGACCGCCTCCCACAATGCCGTTGGCACCCAGTATGCCCAGATCCAGATCGGCGATGTGCATGGAGCCGCCCTTGCCTTTGCAGTACCCGGTCTTTTTTCCGTAGAGTTCGGCCATCATCAGTTTGATGTCCCCCCCTTTGGAAATCAGATGCCCGTGGCCCCGGTGCGTACTGGTGATGAAGTCATCCTTCCTTAATCTTGAGCAAACACCGGCGGCAATGGCCTCCTCCCCGATATAGAGATGCACGAACCCGGGAACCTTCCCCGCGGCGAAGAGCTCGGATACACGTTCCTCGAAGAGTCGAATCTTGGCCATGGTGGCGTATAACTCGCTCAGCGTTTCGTTGTTAACAGTCATTTCCCGAACCTCCTTTTTCTAAAGTGAAAAAACCGGATCTCCTATACGTCTCCTGGTTTTCCAGGAAACCACGCATCCAAACCAGCTACCTTTATATGAAAATAGTCAAGGTGACGTCAAATCCTGTTTCGCCAATCTCCCACCTGCACGCCTTTATTATCCGCCAACATATGCCCTTGACAGGAAGCGTCTCTTCCGATAGATTTTGAAATTAGCCGAAAAAGGGAAGACGGTGCGATTCCGTCGCGGGCCCGCCGCTGTGACCTTGCCTCTTCTTGAATCGCCAGCAGAAAGAGGCGCTCTTTGTGCAAGTTCAGGCCACTGGGGAGATATATTACCCGGGAAGGCCGCTCAAAGGGTAAGGAAGCCAGAAGACCTGTCGGCGAAGAACAGCCGAATCAACACCCTTCGTGGACGGGAGGGGGCTGTCAACGGATTAAATACGGAATCCCGGAGTCATGGATAATGGCTTCGGGTTTTTTTTGCCCCAACAGACAATCATAAATAACAAAGGCAATCATGAAGAATTTCAAACACGGCGGTCACATACGGATGATCGCAAACAAGGCGGGACTTTCCCAAAATGAGATTCTCGATTTTTCCGCCAACATCAACCCCTTGGGCCTTCCCGAATGGTTCCGGCCCATCATCAGCGCCAGTCTTTCGGATCTTGTCAACTACCCGGATCCGGACTGCGCCCCCGTGGTGAAGGCCGTTTGTGACAAATGGCAACTGGAACCGGATGAAGTCCTTTTCGGGAACGGATCAACGGAACTTATTTACACCATTCCCCGGGCGTTTGACAAGAAACGGGCCGTCATTCCGGTCCCATCCTACTCGGATTATGCCGCTGCCTGTGAACTGGCGGGGCTTTCGGTGGAACGGCTGCCGCTATTGGAGGATGAAGGTTTCATTCTCAATCCCAAACGATTGCAGGAAAGACTGAAAGGGGATGAAATGGTCTTCCTGGGTCAGCCCAATAATCCCACCGGCATCTTCATGGACCCCAAGACCATCATGGACCTGGCAGCCGCCAATCCCGAGACCCTCTTTATCGTGGACGAGGCCTTTGGAGATTTTGTGGAAGGGCTCGATCGACTGATCAACAAGCGGCTGGAAAACATCCTGGACCTCTGCTCCCTCACAAAGATTTTTGCCATTCCCGGGCTTCGATTGGGGTTTGTGACGGGGGAAAAGACCCGAATCGAAACGATCCGGGCATTAATGCCCGCATGGTCCGTGAACACACTGGCGCAACGGGTGGGTGAAATGGCGATTCCCGACGACGCTTTCATCCTTCGAACAAAGGCCCTTGTGAACAAAGAACGGGCCCAACTGAAGACGGCATTAGGAAAACTGCCGGGTCTCCACGTCTATGAAGGGGCCGCCAATTATCTCTTCGTTCGCTTGAACCGAAGCGACCTGGATGCTCCCGGGCTGGCGGCCGGGCTCCTCGAGAAAGGGATCGCCATCCGGGTATGCGACAATTACGACGGCCTGGACCGCCGCTTCTTCAGGGTCGCCGTACGAAAGGGTCGCGAAAACGCCCGGCTGGTACACGCCCTTAAGACCCTGCTCTACCCCGACAAGCCCGTCTCCCACAAAAAACGACCTCCCGCGGTAATGCTCCAGGGGACCAGTTCCAATGCCGGAAAAAGCATCATGACGGCGGCCCTCTGCCGTATTCTGCTGCAGGACGGCTACCGCGTGGCCCCCTTCAAGGCCCAGAACATGTCCCTAAACAGTTTTGTTACGGACCAAGGGGGCGAGATGGGACGCGCCCAGGTGGTGCAGGCCCAGGCCTGCCGATTAAAACCGGATGTCCGGATGAATCCGGTGCTTCTAAAACCCAACAGCGACACCGGAAGCCAAGTGATTGTCATGGGAAAACCGGTGGGCAACATGGATGTGGACCGGTATATCCGGTACAAACCCACCGCGTTTGAGTTTGTAAAAAAGGCCTACGATACCCTGGCAACAGAATATGACGTGATCGTGCTCGAGGGCGCGGGAAGCCCGGCTGAGGTGAACCTGAAACATCATGACATCGTGAACATGAAGATGGCCGAGTACGCGGAAGCGCCCGTGCTTCTGGTGGGGGACATTGACCGGGGCGGCGTCTTTGCATCCTTTATCGGTACCATGGAGGTCCTCTCCGAATGGGAGCGGGCCTGCATGGCCGGGTTCATCGTCAACCGCTTTCGGGGCCAGAAGGATCTGCTGGACGATGCCATCGATTTTACCAGGGACTATACCGGGCTACCCACCTTCGGGGTGGTGCCCTACATCAAACACTTGGGTCTTCCGGAGGAAGACTCGGTCTCTTTCAAGAACCACATACTGAAAAACAGCGGCACGACAAAAAATGACGCCATCGATATTGCGGTCATCGACCTCCCCCACATCTCCAATTTCACCGATTTCGATTCCCTCAAATTGGAGCCGGACGTGAATGTGCGGGTTATCGGTGCGGCCGGGGATCTGGGCACACCGGACGTGGTGATCCTGCCGGGCAGCAAGAACGTTATCGGGGATATCGACTATCTCTTTAAAGAAGGGTTTGCCGACCGCATATCCGCATTTGCCAAGGCAGGCGGAACGGAAATCGTGGGTGTCTGCGGCGGATTTCAGATGCTGGGAACCGATATTCGGGACCCCCACGGTATCGAATCAGGGGGAAAAACCATGAAAGGGCTCTCCCTTTTGGACATCACCACTACCCTTGACCGGGAAAAGACCCTTAAGGCGATCACGGCAAAGCATCTGGAGACCGGCATGGAACTGGAAGGGTACGAAATCCATCACGGCAAGACCGAAGGAAAAGAGGCATCCCCCATTATATCAGGGCAAAACGGGGAGATCATCGGCTTAAGGTCCCATAACGGCATGATCTGGGGAACGTACCTTCACGGCGTCTTTGACCGGGACGGGTTCAGGCGGTGGTTCATCGACTGCCAGAGAAAAAGACGCCATATGGCGCCCTTGGGGAAGATCATGGCAACCTATGATCTCGAGCCGGCCTTCAACCGGCTGGCGGAGCAGGTGCGGAAAGGCTTGAGAATTGATGACATCTACCGTCGCATGGGACTTTGAAGGTGGTTTAGAGGTTGCTTTGGCTCAAAACAACCCACACAAAGGCTGGGGTGTTGAATGTCATTCTTCTAAAGAGGCATTATCCATAAATGTCATGCCGGACTTGATCCGGCATCCAGAATGCATATTTTCACGATAACGCACTTGATTCCGGGTCACGCCCGGAATGACGACAATGGATATGAGTTTATAATAGGTTCAACCATGCACTCGAATTCCGTGCTGTAAGTTAGATAGTGGAATGACCTCTGGATTCTGTATTCTCTAGTAAAGGAAGATCATGAACTATTACATGGGTGTTGATGTGGGCTCTCTTTCAACGGACGTTGTGGTCATCAATGATAAGGACGATGTTCTGGGGAGCACCATTACCATGACCGGTGCCAACAGCACCCGTGCCGCCGAGTCGGCCATGGAGCAGGCGGCTGCCCGGGCCGGCGCATCCGTTGACCGGATGGCTTGCATCATCGGTACGGGATACGGGCGATCGGCCGTCCCCTTTGCCAAAAAGACCGTTACGGAAATTTCCTGCCATGCCGCGGGGGCCCGGCACCTCTTCCCCCAGTGTCAGACGGTCATCGACATCGGGGGCCAGGATTCCAAGGTCATCCGCGTGGGACCCGGTGCAAAGGTCCTCAATTTCACCATGAACGACAAATGCGCGGCCGGCACCGGTCGCTTTCTGGAAGTGATGGCCGCAAAGCTGGAAATTACCCTGGAAGACCTGGGGAATCTTTCCCTTGCAGCCGAAGGGGAAACGGCCATCAGCAGTGTGTGCACCGTCTTTGCGGAGAGTGAAATCGTCTCCCTGGTGGCCCGGAACCATTCACTCCCGGAGATCGTCAGGGGGCTTCACCGCTCCGTGGTAAACCGCATCATGAGCATGGTGCGCTCCGTGGGGCTTTCGGGTCCCTATACCATGACCGGCGGCGTCGCCAAAAACCGCGGGGTCGTGGCCCTCTTTGCCGAAAGCCTTGGGGAGACCCCTTTGCTGGCCCAAGAACCCCAGTTGGTGGGTGCTCTCGGCGCGGCCCTCATTGCCAGAGAAAACGCACGTTGAATGTCACATTGCATGAGGGGTAATCGGCGATTCGCACGGTCCATTGGAAGGAGAAGGAGCCTATCCAAAGGGAAGCCATGAAATCTCGAAAGATCAAAATATTAATTGAATTGATGGTGTTATGTCTTCTGGGCTTGCTGATTCTAAGCTTTAGTTCGTTTTCTGCCACTGATTGTGTTGCCCGCGTAAAAGGCGGGAACGGGACGGTGGAAGATCCGCTTATCATCGAGGTAGATGGAAATGCCGGGTTGACGCCTTTTCTTGACAGCCTACTCCCATATAATGCGGTCCCCTCCATAAAACTATATTATGTCGGTGAAAGATTCTATATTCCGGGGTTTAATTACATTTTTCTGGGCAAGCAGAAACCTACGAAAATCATTTATCTAGCAGTGATCCTTCTCTTTCTTGTTTTCGTTTTTCGGGTGGTGTTAAGATTGGCGGGAAAGCGGATTGTACTCATTGATTCTCGTCAGTGATATGACCAACCCAGGCGATTCGGGGGGGTAGGATTCGGAAAAAGAAGTGGGGGCCTATCCATCGGCTCATACCGAAAGGAGACCGAAATGCTGACGACCGAATTTCTCATTACATCACTGGTGGTTGTATTGATACCGGGAACCGGCGTCATCTACACGGTTTCAGCCGGTCTCTTCGGAGGACGGAAAGCCTCCGTGGCCGCGGCCCTGGGCTGCACCTGCGGCATCATCCCCCATCTCTTGGCCAGCATACTGGGACTTTCCCTGCTTCTTCACACCAGCGCAGTCGCCTTTCAGATGGTCAAATGGGTGTTCATGGGCATGACCCTCTTCATCTTTATCCTTTACGTTCTGTTCGCTTACGGTGTTCGGGCCTACGTCGTCTCTTCCCCCAGGATCGTTTTGATCCTTCAACGATCCTTTGCGGGCATTTTCGCAATGCTGGGCGCCAAACTGGCCTTGACCGACCGGTAAAAGAACGCGCCCCGCGCCCCTGCCACGGAAACCTTTTGGAATTTGCGGTTTTGAAGATACTTACCGGTAATCAAAGAGTTGCGGCAACATCCGGAATTTTCGTGGAAGTTGGGGCCTTGGGGCTTGTTGGGATCCGGGTCGGACCCCGCCACTTCTCATCATTTTCCAGTTGACTTAGCATCTGAATATCTATATATCTTCATAGCATTTCTAAACTTGAAAAAATTTGTTATTATAAATTTAAATGAGGAATTATGATGAAAATTGCATTTATCTCTACAGTACTTCTACTCTTTATCTTTCCATTGGTGTCAAGCGCCGATATGAAGATTTCGCCGGACGGGATCACTTCAGCCGATAATACAGGGACTCTCAAGCTTAGCGGAAGCATTTCCGGCCTGGGTCCCGACGGAGCACTGGTCAGCGGTGTCAATACTTCCAATTCACCCCTTTCATTCGGCGGATACTTCTCCGCCATCGCCGGCAGGGCGGTTTTTGGTTTCACCGAAGGCACCGGCAGCTATGGTGTTTACGGGATGGCCAACGGGAGTACCGGAAGAGGCGTTCACGGCAGTTCCAGCGACACGAACGGCTACGGGGTCAGTGGATTTGCAAGCGGTTCCGCGGGAAAGGCCGTTTACGGAAAAGCCGACACCGGCAATCCGGGGGGAGCAACCAACTACGGCGGGTATTTTGAAGCGGACGGAGGCAGCGGCACGGCTGTCTACGGCGAGGCCACCGGTGCCGCCGGCAAGGGAATCCATGGTGTTGCGTCCAATAGCGCAAATGGTACCAATTACGGCGGATATTTTGAAGCGTCGGGTGAGAGCGGAGCGGGTGTTTACGGCAAGGCCACCGGTGAGGCCGGAAAGGGTATCCACGGTATTGCGTCCAATAACGGAAATGGTACCAATATCGGCGGACACTTCGAAGCGTTTGGTGAAAGTGGACGGGGCATTTACGCCACCGCAGGCGGTGCCACCGGCAGGGGTGTTTACGGCGTCGCCTGGAACAGCGGGAACGTGAGCAATTTTGGGGGATATTTTTCCGCTGCCGGCGAAACCGGCAGGGGTGTTTACGGCGTTGCGTCCAATAAGGGAACCGGGACCAACTACGGCGTGTTCGGCCGCGCCGATGCCTTTAGCGGTCGTGGTGTTCATGGTGTCGCCCAGAGCGACCACGGGATCGGTGTATACGGTGTTGGCGGTCGATTCGACTTTTATGCGGGCGGGGGACAGGGTTCGACCAACTATGCACCCTTTACCGGCGCCCATGAAGTGAAATTTTCTGAGGAAATCTCGGATATGATCGTACCGGGCATGATTGTTTCGGTTACCGGCAGGGCTGAAAAGCGGAAAGGGGAGAACGGGAACATTGCCCTCTCTTCGACCCTGCCCACCGTTACGCTGGCCGACAAACCGCAAGACAAAGCCGTTTTCGGCGTTGTCGTATCCAAAGGCCCCCTTTTGGAAGATCACTGGTATGAAGCCCAGGAAGATGAACGATTCGGCGTGGTGAATGCGCTGGGTGAAGGACGTGTATGGGTAACCGACATGAATGGACGGATTCAGGCCGGAGACTATATTACCACTTCATCCATTCCTGGATACGGACAGATGCAGAAGGATGATATCCTGCATTCCTACACCCTGGGAAAGGCCATCGAAACCGTTGATTTTGAACAGGTCGATAAAACGGTAAATCATGAGGGAAAAACCTACAAGACATATCTTATCGCCGTGGTATACACCAGTGGGTAATGGAACGGGGGCACGGTAATTTTGTTCTTTCAGCCAACTGATTGAAGTTAAGATAGAAACTGGATCATCTCGATGTTTGGGACATTGTTGGCACTACAGCATCCGCGCCGTCTTTCCGGCGAAAGCCGGAATCCAGAATATGATCAATTCGATATGGCATCCTGGATGCCGGATCAAGTCCGGCATGACGATAACACCTGAGCCAAGGACGCGGGCTTAATGCTTCCAAATTAAAGGGCTTTTTCCGGATAGAACAAATTTACCGTGGGAACGGGGGATATTCTCATTCTTTCATATCGAAAGTAAGCGCCGCAAGAATTGAAAAGTTCATCGAATCATGGTAATGGGGTCCTATCTCATACGGAGGCGTCAAAAATGCTCACGACCGAATTTCTCATTACATCACTGGTGGTTGTATTGATACCGGGAACCGGCGTCATATACACCGTTTCAGCCGGTCTGTTCGGAGGGCGGAAAGCATCCGTTGCCGCGGCTCTCGGTTGTACCTGCGGCATCATCCCCCATCTGCTGGCGAGCATACTGGGGCTTTCCCTGCTGCTTCACACCAGTGCCCTCGCCTTTCAAATGGTGAAGTATGCGGGAGCCCTCTACCTGCTCTATCTGGCTTGGTCCATGTGGCGTCAGAAAGGGGCCCTTGAATTTGACGATTCCCATCAGAAACAGGCGTTACGGAAGATTGCCGTAAGGGGCGTGCTCATCAATATCCTGAACCCCAAGCTCTCTATCTTTTTCCTGGCCTTCCTGCCCCTGTTCGTTCCGGCGGACGTGGTTTCCCCAACTTTGCGGATGTCCTTTTTGAGCGGCATTTTCATGGGGATGACCCTCTTCATCTTTATCCTCTACGGATTGTTCGCCTACAGCGTGCGGGCCTACGTTGTCTCTTCCCCCAAGATCGTTCTCATATTTCAGCGGTCCTTTGCCGGCATCTTCGCCCTGCTGGGCGCCAAGCTGGCCTTGACCGACCGGTGACAAAACGAGCCCGGCCGCCCCTTTATAATTCGTGGGAAAATACCTACAGGTAATCAAAGAGCTGTCGCAGGCGCTGTTTGACCCGGTTTTGATCACCGTTTGATAGGCGCCCGATTTTTCTGATAATAAACCGATTGTCGAGGGTAAAGAGCTTCATCCTGACAACCGAGGGGGCCATCAATCCCGACGGTTGTCTCCCTTTGATCTCGCAGTCCAACGGCCAGGGAGCGTTTTGCAGGCTGGTAATCATTGCCAGTATGGAATGTCCGATCTTCTTCCCGAAATCCGCATTTTGCGACAGCACCAGGGCCGGTCTTCTTTTTGCCTGTTCTGAATCCGTGAATGGAAATGGTACAACCACAACATCAAAAGGATCATAGGCCACTGTATGCTTCCTCATCGTTTTCCGAATTCCATTCATTAAGCGTAGGCACCAGGGCGCCATGAAACGCAAGATCTATTGGGCGCGCTTTCCTGAGCCTTATGATGTCCCCATCGATGTCAAAAGCGATGCTGTCACCCGCATTGAGATTCAGTTTTTCTCTTACGGCCTTCGGAACGGTGGCCTGGCATTTCTTTGTCAGTTTGCTGATGGCTGTCTGCATCATCTCTTCCCTCTAAGGCATAATGTAATACGGTAATACTACCGCAACAAGTAATGCATGTCAACCAAACCTCCGGCAAAGGGAAGGACGGCATTTCCCCTTACCCCGCGCCAAGCTGGCCTTGACCGACCGGTGATCGGTGAAGTTTCCGTCTCACGGCGTGACCATGTTGAAGTTGGCCTCGGGCTTGTCAAAGAGCATCAAGAAGCGCACCAGGTCCCACCGGCTCCCGCTGGTTTCGAGATCATCGGAAAAGACGGTCTCCCGGATCCCTGCCTGGCCCGTGGCCATTCTGAGGAAAAGGTCATGGGTCACCCGAACCGTTGCGTCGGCTTCCGGATCGGGCGGTGCCTCTCGATGGTGCAAAACCGCATTTTCCAGGGTCAGCACATGGCTTTCATCAAGATCCGTGAAGATGACATTGATTACCATTTCCTTTCCCGCCGCTTTGGGGCCGTTTAAGCGCACCGCCATACTGTCGAAAAAATAGGAAAGGGGCATCACCTTCATGACGTCCACCATCTCCGCCAGGTTGAGCCCTTTTTGAGGGGGCCCGTGCCGCAGTTCCTGGGCTGCCGAGAGATAGGCATTGCGCCAGGTGGCGTTTTCCGCCTGATACCCCAGCTGGTCATAGGTACGGGCCAAAAGCGCCCTCGCCGCCCCGTTGTCCGGTTCCGCGAAGACCAGATGATTCAACACCTCCGCGGCCCAGCGGTACTCACCCTCATCAAAGGAGGCTTTCGCCTTTTTGAGGACCTGATCGGCCCCGCCCATGAACCGCACGTATCGCACCCCGGCCTCCTCGGGGGGAAGCGGATCCAGATTGGCGGGGTTGCCGTCATACCATCCCAGATAGGCCTGATAGACAGCCTTTGAATTGTGCTTGAGGGACCCGTAGTATCCCCGGTTGGCAAAAGAGGCTTCAAGGGATTCGGGAAGGGTGATCTTTTCGGCGATCTCCCTTGGCGTGTAACCGGCATTGGCCAGCCGCATGGTCTGGTCGTGAATGTATTTATAGAGATCCCGCTGCTGTTTCATAAAATCGATGATCCGTTGGTTTCCCCAGACCGGGCAGTGGTGGCACCCGAAATAGATCCGGGCATCCCCGAACAACCGGATGGCCTGGTCGATGTAAGCGCTCCACTTGAGGGCATCGCGGATTTTGGCCCCTCTCAGGGTGTAGAGATTATGCATGGTGCGGGAAACCACTTCCGCCCCGCAGAAGGCTTTCTTGCCCGGCAGATAGAAGGTCAGTTCCGCCGGGGCCTCTGATTCGGGGGCGTATTGAAAGATGAACCGGACCCCGTCGATGGTCATTTCCTGGGGTGTCCTGTCCACCCATTTGTTGGGCTCCAGAATGCCGAAGGTGCCGAAGGGGGTTGCCTTTCCGAGACCGTTGTCCACATGGCCGCGGACCGATTTTCCAAGATCCCTGCCGTACATGTACCCAGCTCTTCGGGCCATGGCGATGCCGGCGATGATGTTCTCGCTGGTGGCGGCTTGGGTGAACCCTTTGGGAGCGACAATTGTCACCTTGTTTCGGGCCGCTGCTGCCTTGGAAATGACCCCCAGCACGCCGCCGAAATGATCGATGTGGCTGTGGGTGTAGATGATGGCCTTAATCGGCTTTTCCTCAAGGTGGGCCCTGGCAAATGAAATGGCCCTCTGAGCCGTTTCCTGCGTCATCAGGGGATCCACGATGATCCACCCGGTTTTTCCCTCGATGATGGTCATGTTGGCGAGACAGAACCCGCGCAGTTGATAGATCCCTTCGGTCACGTAAAAGAGCCCGTGAATGCTGTTCAATTTGGCCTGGCGCCACAGACTTGGGTTCACGCTTTCGGGGGATTCTCCTTTGATGAAACCATAGGCCGGCTGATCCCATATGATTTCCCCTTTGGCATTCTCAACCGCCAAATCCGAGTCCGCCGCAATGAGCCCTCTTGTGCAGTCTTCAAAATCCTGCTGGTCCGAAAGGGGGAGCGCCTCTTTGACCCCTTCGTTTTGATGCGCCGTTTCACGGGTGGGTGCCGTGTGGCCGCTCTCGTCCGCACCTATTTGAACCGGAATCCGTTTTTCGCAGCCCGGAAGTGTTACCAGCAGTCCCGTGAGCAGTATAAAGACAAAACGCTTCATGGATCATCCTCCAGGAAGGCCGGCCCCTTCAAGGCGTAACCTCCCTATTTGCTAATTGAATTTGCTTGACTTTCTCTTTGCTTAGCCTATTATTGAGCAATTGATCGCTGTTTCATCCATACAAAATTCCGAAAGGATATTACGGCAGCGCATCCAGGGGGCTTTGCACCGCGCTGATGCCCTTTTCCATGACATGGGTGTAAATTTCCGTGGTTTTCACGTCCGCATGGCCCATGAGTTCCTGGACCACACGGATATTCACCCCGTTTTCAAGCAGGTGCGTGGCAAATGAGTGCCGAAACGTATGACAACCCACCGGCTTGGTGATTCCCGCCCGGTTTACGGCGGTCTTTACCGCCTTTTGAAGGCCGGACTCCAGCACATGGTGCCGACGGGTCTTGCCCGACCGGGGATCAACACTCAATTTCTTTGCGGGAAACACATATTGCCAGCCGAGGGATTTGCCAGCACTTTGGTATTTTCGGTCAATGGCGTTTGGAAGGTAAACTTCGCCGTATCCTTCCGCCAGATCCCGCTGGTGCAGTTCTTTGACCCCTTCCACTTGAATCTCAAGGAGGGAATGAAGTGATTCCGGAAAAAGGGTGGTCCGGTCCTTGCCCCCTTTGGCGGCCCGAACATAGATCAGTTTCCGTTCGAAATCGAGATCCCGGATTCGCAGGCGGATGCACTCCATTAACCGAAGCCCGCCGCCATAGAGGAGTTTCGCCATGAGGAGATGCAATCCCATCATGTGCGCCAGTACCACGGAGACCTCTCTTTGGGACATTACCACCGGCGGGCGGGGGCCTCTTTTGGCACGGACCGGTTCAAGGTTTTCATCAACGGGAATGTGGAGCACTCTTTTGTACAGGAAAACAATGGCATTCAGGGCCTGCCGCTGGGTGGAGGCAGCGACATTTTGCTTAACCGCCAAATGGGACAGGAAGGCATCGATTTCCCTTTTGCCCATTTCCCGGGGGTGGGTTTTTCCGCCGTGATAAAGAATATACCGTTTGATCCAGTCGCAATAAGTTTGCTCAGTGCGATAGGCGTAGTGATGATACCGCAACACCTGCCGCACCTGATCCATCAGGCGGAGATTCGGATCCGGCCGGAATTTTTTGGAATTGTCCATGCGATCAAGGGTACCAGGCGATACATGGAAAAATCAAGCCCTATTTTTCCATCTTTTACCTGAAATATTTCAATAGCTAGAAAATTTTCCCATTCCATATAGGCAATATCTAGAAATTTTCCAGCTATCCCAACTGTTAGGGAACGGGATGACATACAATACTGCTGAAAAAGAAGCAATTGGCCTATGTATATCTCTTGAAGCAGTTGGAGATATGGCAAATCATGCATTGTTAGAGCTCAGAGACGTCTCAATGTATCCAGGGGAAGTTGAAGTTTATTTCCATACGCATATTCACCGAGACTTATTCATAATTCGGCTCCTTGATTTTGTAAAAGAAAGTGGTGATAGCAGGCTAACTGGGGTATCTGGTTCTTGTTTAAAAGTGTTGCAATCTGCATGTGATTCTCGCTCATTCGATCAAGATAATAGTATTGAATCTTTGAAAAATTCAGTCACGGAATTGGATGAATGGTTGAACTATAAAACCCCAATCAAATTATGGCTACCAACTCTTGACATCGAGACAGATATCGAAGTGAGCCGTTTAGATTTCATTGCAATATCCGGTAATCATTGCAAACACAACCTTTCACGATTAACTGGAGTATCAAAGCATATTCATTCAATTTTAGATAAAAATGGATACTCAGTTCCACTAGAACAAATCCCACTGGCATTAGATGATTTTCGGGAACATCTGCAGGAAAATTATTTTATTTATTACGGGACTTGGCTTGGTGAGATGCTCAACAACATACGCTGGGGTATCCAAATCTACCTTCAGCCAACATATAGAGCATCTTACACAAAAGATGATCCAAACGACATACGGTATCGCTTTGAATATCCTATTGAAGTAACACAGGATATCCCAAGACAATGGTTTTGGAGATTAATGAATAATATTCAGTAATTTCCGGTTAAGTTCTTGCATATGAATTTCAGAAAAGATTTAAAAAATCAGGTATTTAAATCGATTTTTTCCTTGACATATCAATTAGGGC
>JANQDY010000173.1 GCA_028278625.1 Thermodesulfobacteriota bacterium | reverse complement strand
TTTAATCTGGAAAGGCTAAGGGTTAAAGGTGTGAAAGATGTATTGATGAAGCCTGCGGTAAAATCACAGCTTGCAAAGACGGTTAGAAAAGTGCTGGATGAGCCAAAATCTGAAAACCAAGGTTAATTATCCGAAAATTGAATTTCACATTATTAGTCAATGGTTGAGAATAAGGAGGCCTGTCGCTCTTAGGATACCGATATAATGAACAACTCAATGACTGGATGATGGTTCTTTTTCATCTTCAGCCCTTCGCTTCCCTTTTACGGAGCCGCGAAACCGGAAAAAAGGCGAGGGTATGAGTCCCCTTTTCCGATTGGCTCTTAATGTTGATGCGACCTTCCAGCAGGTGATCATCCCGCTCCCTGATTCCCAAAAGGCCCGTGCTTTCACCGGCTCGCGCCCTTTCATGGGCCATTGCCACCTCAAACCCCTCCCCATTATCCGCTATATTGAGATGAATGCCCTCACATGGCCTAAGAAAAGAAAGATGATTGGCAAATCCAAAAGAACGATCCTTCTCCGCGACCGTTTGGTGATCTAAATTACCTTACGAATTCAAACGGTTATCACAAAACACCCAAGAAAGATAGTTGACAAGGATTTAAGGATGGTTAATATTGCAACTAAATGCAACAGTATGCAACAGCAATAGCACAGTCTGAGAGATGGACCTCCATGAAGAAGCCTCAGAGAGTTAATCGGGAAAATTGCGGAGAAGTACTAAAGGACATTCGAAGAACATTCGGCAGTATGTCCATGGCGGATCTGGCCAAAACGCTGGGTGTGTCTAGAAGCACGATCATGAGGATTGAAGCAGGCCAAACATTACCTTCCGAAGCGCTTATGAATCGTCTGAAAGCAATTCAACTTATCGGAATATCCAAATTTATTAATTTAAATCAAGAAGATAGGGACCATTTCGCATCCTTGCTGGAAGGGATTGGTGAGAATGTCCAGAATTCTTCCGATGACATGAATTCCCGCATGGTAAAAGAGCTGACACCATCGGGTATTTTGGCCGGGCTGGGTACCATTGCGGGCGCGTCTTTAAACGTTTCGACTACCTTAGTAAGTGCGGTGCCGGTCCTGTCAAGTCTGGCCGGGTACGGTCTTATAAAAGGACTCAAAGCCGTTCTCGATGCAAACCATTTGAGCTGTTCGGAAAAGGAAGGCGTTTGGGAAATAACCAGCAACAATGAACCGAAAAGGGTTTCTAAAGAGGAGGGAACAAAAATGGAAGAAAGAAAAGCGGGTGTCAATGCCGATTTTGGATTGGGAGGTCTACTCAGAGGGCTGGGAGATTTGATTGAAGCAGCATCCAAACTCTCTGAGAAAGGTGAAGAAATATCTAAATCGGGTGAAATCAACTTTAGCGGCCTGAAAAAAATAAAGGGACTTCAGGATTTAAAGGGTGTCTATGGTGTCAGAGTTAGCACCATGGGTGATGGGAAAGCATCCGTACAACCATTTGGAAACATAAAAAAAACCCCAAAAGGCCCGATTGTTGAAGAGGTACGTGAACCGATCCTTGACATTTTCGATGAGCCTGAGCAGATTCATCTGGTGGCTGAAATGCCGGGCATTGATGAAAAGGATATTAAGTTAGAGATCAGAGGGGATATTTTGAACATCAGTGCCGACAGTAAGAACAGAAAATACCAAAAAGAAGTGCTGCTTTCACGAGAAGCTACAGCAGACACCATGACATGGTCTTACAAGAACGGCATGCTGGAGATCAAAATTCCCACCATGAAAATATAGGTTCCTAATTTTTCGGTCCGTTAGTCAGTTATTACGACCGTGGCCACGCGTTGTGATGTTCGTCAATTTGGTGCATGTTCATGAGAACCCTCCTTTATATTCCCGTCATTCATGAAGCGGCAGACCTCGGGACTGTTTCCGACGCTGCTGCTCTAAAAGGAAGGGATTTGATCGGTCAAGAAGAATGGGAACACCACCGGAAGGTTGTCGAGTCCTTTTGGGAACAAATCGCAAGGTATTTCCGGGAAATCGAGGCCAACGGTCTCGAAATCTTTCAGGACGGTTTGCCGTTTGGGGGTGTAATCGCAGAACGAATTATTCGCGAAGGCGCCCATAGAGGGAGCAGGAACCACCAAATTGTACTTGACTTGATGAAAAGGGGCGCTCACCTCAGAAAGACGGAGGATCTCGAACTGCTCCAAAAGGAACTGATAAGAGCCCGGGAATACGCGACCAATCACCTGGCGGACAAAACAGAAAGCATCATTTGTGATTCCGGGAACCGCTTACTCGCCGACCGCGACCGTTTTGCTGCCCAACGCATCAACAAAACATTAGAGCGACGGGGCGTACTCTTCATCGGCGCATTTCATGAAATAACGGCCCACTTGGACAAAGATATTGATGTTAGAGAATTGAAACAAAAGGATAAGATTGCAGCCTATCTGAAAATTCTTTACGGCAAAGGTCCCCGGGAATTGCTGACATTGTTGTCCGCTTATATGGTGTCTCCTATCACGCACAAACCTGATGAAGCGTTGCGATGTCATCCATAATGATTCGTCCCACCCTCATTGCTTGACAAGTCCAGAACATCTGCGGTAGCATCAATATAAATAGTTGCCGCCCACTGAGTGTTTCTCGTTCAGTATTCCACAATATGTTAGTATATTCTGGAAGCGCTTTAACACAGGTCTGAGGTCTGCAATGCCCCCTCAACCAAACATCCTGATTGCCGATGATGAACCCCCCATTCTAAAGCTGTTTGACAATGTGCTTCGAGGTGAGAAATACACGCTTTTTTATGCGTCTGATGGTGAAGAAGCGGTGGAAGTGGCGGAAAACCACCCCATTGATCTAGCAATACTCGATCTCAGAATGCCAAAGCTGGGAGGAATGCAAGCGTTCAAAGAAATCAAGACCATCGATAAAAACACCGAAGTTTTGATCATCACGGGCCAAACACACTTAAAGGATCTTGAAACAGCGTTTTTTGATTACAACGCATTTGATTATCTGATCAAGCCTTTTGACACTTCGGAACTCAAAATAACCATCAAAAGAGCCCTGGATAACAGGGCCCTTGTATTAAGAAACTCAAATGAAAAAGAGGCACTTAAAGCCCGTATTAGGGAGCTGGAGGAGGGTTTTAAGGAGAAGGTATTTCGCCTCAGGGAATGCCAGATCAAATACAAGAACATCGTCAACAACGCCACGGATGCGATCGTCATCGTTCAGGACAATCTCATAGAATTCGTCAATAAACGGTTTTGCGTGCTCACCGGATACTCCCGCCACGAAATTGAAAATCAGCCGCTCTTGAATCTGGTGCATCTTGAGGATTGTGCAAAGCACCGAAAGGAAACAACTGAGGCCGAGCAATCCTTTGCACACTCATTCACTGCGCAAAGATTCAGAATTCGGAAAAAAGATGGTTCGTTTTTGTGGATGGACATCCGGATGGTGGAAAGCACCTGGAAGGATAAGCCGGCAGATTTATGCTTTCTGGGAGACATCTCCCAAAAGAAACACATGGAAGAAATGATGGTTCGGTCTGAAAAGATGGCATCCCTGGGTCAACTCTCCTCGGGACTCGCACATGAATTGAGAAATCCTCTGGCCGTCATCAGTTCCTGCACACAGTTCTGTTTGGAAAACATGGACGTTTCCGGTTTGATTGCCGAAAATTTCGAAGTCATACATCGAAACAGCCAACGGGCAAGTAAGCTGATTGGCGAGCTCCTGGCCTATGCGCGTCCGGATCAATTGAAATTTAAAATGGTTGATCTGAATCAATTGCTCGAAAAAATGCTTGATATGGCAAAGATGGGGTCACATCACTCTGATATCCAATTTATAAAATCATTTCAAATAGGGTTACCAAGAATCCCTGCGGATGAGGAAAAAATAGGTCAGGTTTGCATCAATTTGATCCAGAATGCCATTCAAGCCGTATCACCAAAAGGGACAATCACCCTCACAACGGGGTGGGATCCAACCGGGGAACCAAAGCTGGAATTCAGCGTTGCCGACGACGGACCGGGCATTGCGGAGCCGTCTCAAAAGCGGATATTCGATCCTTTCTTCACCACCAAAGAAGGCGGCACCGGTCTTGGTCTCAGCATCTGTGACGCCATCGTGATGCAGCACGGAGGCCTGATAGCGGTTGAATGTGAAGAGAAAAGGAGTACGCGATTCCTGGTAAGGCTGCCGTTTGAATCGGAAGAAATGAAAAAGTCACCCCATGGTTGAAGAGGCAAACGTGATTACACAAACCAGAATACTTCTTGTGGACGATGATGAGGATTTCAGGTGGGCCACGGGAAATGTTTTAAAAGCGGTCGGATATGGCGTCATTCAGGCCTCGGATGGTCAAGAAGCGCTGAGTCTCGTGGAAAGGGAGATTCCTGATTTAGTTCTCATGGACTACAGAATGTCTGGCATGAACGGTTTGGCTGTAGCCGCTGAAATGAAACGGATCATCCCGGCCGTACCCGTTGTTTTGATCACGGCTTATGGTGAAGTCGACTCCGCGGTAAAGGCCATGAAGCTGGGTGTTTATGATTATGTGACCAAGCCCGTAGACAATAACGATCTCCTTTTCACCATTAAGCGCGCCCTCGAAACCGGTGGCTTAATGCAGGAAATGGCTTATTTGCGAAGGGTTCTTTCCGAAAGAGCCACCCTTTTAAAGCAGATGGGAACCAGCGATCCCGTCAGGAAACTACTTGAGCGGGCGGAAAAAGTTGCGCCAACGACGTTTACGGTTCTCATAGAAGGAGAAAGCGGTACGGGCAAGGAATTGATCGCCCGATACATTCATGATTTGAGCCGAGCCAGAAAAGGCCCGTTTGTGGGGCTCGATTGCGGTGCCATCCCTGAAACCCTGGTGGAAAGTGAACTGTTCGGGTCAAATAAAGGCGCTTTTACCGGCGCTGACCGAGACAGACCGGGTCACTTCGAAATGGCCCATGAAGGGACCCTTTTTCTGGACGAGATTGGCAACCTTTCCTATGCCACGCAGCAAAAGCTGCTCCGCGCCCTTCAGGAGCGCATGATTTGGAGACTGGGCAGCAAGAAGCCCGTACCGGTGAGTGTTCGAATCATCGCCGCAACCAATCAATACTTTGCTGTAGACCTGAAAAAAGGGCGGTTCCGACAGGATCTCTATTTTCGTCTGAATGAATTTTTCCTAAAAATGCCTTCCCTAAAAGAAAGGGCGGAAGACATCCCCTATCTGGCCAAAAGATTTCTGGATGAAGCGGAAAGGGACCTGAAAAAGAAATGTGCAGGTTTTTCCAAGGAAGGCCTCCTGGCCCTTGTAGCCTATCCCTGGCCAGGAAATGTGCGGGAACTGAAAAACGTGATCCGACAGGCGGCGCTTTTAAGTGAAGAAGAAAGCGCCATCAAGGACTCTCATCTGAGGTTCACGTCACGGCACCCTGCCCCTGAAGGGTCCCAGGTCCGCTCCCACTCCGCAATGGGGAAGGGGTCCCTCAGGGAAATAGTCAATGAGCAGGTAAATGCAGCTGAAATCGAGATCATTACGGAAGTGTTAAGGAAATCGGGGGGCAACAAAAGCGCCGCGGCTCGAACTCTCAAGATCGATTACAAAACCCTCCTTAGAAAAATCAAAACCCACGGGCTCACATAATAACCAAGAACCAGTATCTGATGCTTGCCATACACGAAACCGAAAGAGAAGTTGTGGGATGCAGTTGGTAGTTATCAGTTTTCAGTTGTCAGGACGGACGGTTGTATTAAAATTTGAGGACTTGGAAGTATGGAGAAGATCTTCACGATTGTGTGCGGATTTGTATAGATACCTTGGGGACATGAATGATTTCGGGTTTCGTGATCAAGAAACAAAAGAAGCATCGGCGATGCTCGTAGGACTCAACTCAGCAAATCCATGAAAAAGACAGACTGAAATCAATATGCCCCTGCTGAAAACTGATAACTGACAAATTGAACTGAGTGACAAGGTAATGAGCAATGACGATTGTCCATTATCTCCCCCCGCCGCGCCGTACGAGCCAGCTTCCCCCGCAGGACGAACTTTTCCAGAAACGCTCGGAAGCCCATCTCCATGTCCTAATTTACTTCTTCATAAGGGTTTTTCCGAAGGCGGTTTAGAGTCTCTATCGGTAACCCAAGAACCGGAAGATGCCGATCTGGATGCAAGGCTCATGATCGATGACGACCGAAATTATCGTTGATACAGGTCCGATCATCATCGGCAAATGCCGGAGCTTCACATGTTTGTGGTGGTTAAGCCCCGGCGTAGACATCCCCTTCCATTGCGCGAAAGAAGATGGTCTTCTGACGGTATTTTCGTCGCGCGCGCCGCCTGTTCTTTCTGGAAACGCGACGATCCCAGTCCGTTGTCCCCAACCTTTCCACATCCCGGGTTCCACGGATCATTTTGCTGTGTTTCAGGTTCCGTAGTCGACGGATGGGGACCTGTTCATGAAGGGTGGTTTGAATCGTTCTTGGAAAACGATTTACATGACCCATGGTAGCCGTGTCCGAAGGTCGTTTTGAGATTCTCATGGTCATACCTCCTCTTTCTAGCATGCTGTGGTCTTTTCGACCTTCAATAAGACTGCAATTGCGGGACCAAAAGTCAAACCAAATTGCTGGCGTTCAGGCGTTCTTGCTATTGCCCCCTCCCAAACCAGTTCCATCCGTTTTTTTTAGATGAACCAACAACCATTCACCATTCACTTCTATGGCATTCATGCCCCAATTGGGGTGTCAATGCCATACCCAGCTACTTCCCAACTTTTCCGTTTTTTGGGCATCTGTTTGAAATAAATCGTGTAAAATTTAGTGGATAGAAATAAATCGCATTTTTTGGCACGGCACATGCGTATAAGACTGGCAAGCAATACGGAACGGCAGCGTGGGGCTGCCAGGATGTAAAAAGTGGTTCAAATTCAAAAGGAGAAAGGAGAATTTATCATGGCAATGGAAAAATCAATGGCTTCCTCAAGTCTGGCAGAGGTGGTGGACAGGATTCTGGACAAGGGCGTTGTTGTGGACGCATGGGCAAGGGTTTCTCTCGTTGGCATCGAACTCCTGGCGGTTGAAGCGCGTGCCGTGGTTGCCGGTGTTGAAACCTATCTGAAGTATGCCGAGGCCGTGGGACTCACAGCGACGGCGTAAATCCTAATTAAACCATACACGCATCGAAGGGAGATTGCCGGATATCCTTGAGATCAGAGAGGCGTTACATCAACCCCTCTCCCAATGAAGAGGATTTCAGCAGGAAGAGTCTTAGGCATATCTGAAATCTCCGTCAGCACACAAAAAGACCGTAAATAAGTCTGACAATACTCCCTTCCATTTGAATGGATGGTCATATTGTGCGAATTATTTGCGGTTTTTCTTTCTGATGAGGTGTTTGAAATGGGGACCGGAGAAAATCTAAGAGATCTCGCCAACAGCATTATTGATTCCTATGAAATTCGCGTGAAAACCGTGAACGGGCTCATGGAACAGGCCTACCGATTCCTGGGTAGCTTTCACAGGGAGCTAGAGGAGATGATTCTAGAATTGAAGAATAACCTGGCCAAATCGGAAAGCCTTCGAAAAACGGATTTTGATCGAATGATGGGCGGTTTGACTGAGAAACGGCGCCTTCGGGAGGCGGAAGCGGAACGGGTCTTTTTTGCTTTTAAGACGGAAGAGAAGGAGATGGTCCGTAGGCTACGGAATGTGATTTCGTGCGGAAGGCGGTCCAATCCGGAAGATATGGAGCTGATCAAAGAAGATATTCTGAAACGGCAGAAAGAGCGGGAAACAGGTATTGTTCAGGCCTTAAAGGAAGTTGAGGTGGAGCAGGAGGAATTGAAAACGGCTTTGAAGAAATTGCTGCAAAAAGGAGAAACCGTGCGGCTTAGGGACTTCAAATTGATGTTGAAATCTCTGAAAATCCAGCAGCGGACACGGGACAACCAGCTCAGCCAGTTTCTGGAGGATCTGGACATGGTCCGGGAAAAGGTTCAAAGCCAGTGGCAGAAAGCAGTCGGGGGGGCTTGAAAAAGCCCTGCTTAGCAACAACTTTTGCCAATCCGTGCCGGAATTGTGCCTCATCTGGCCGGATTCGCCAGACTGAAATGGAAGAGACGTCCTTGAGGATACCATGGAGTGTAGATTTACCCTCATATTCGAATGGGTGAGAATCTCAAGCATGTCTTCAAAAATCAAACTTTCTAAGGAGGGATGATCATGCTGGCAGATGATTTGAGAAGACTGGCGGAAGAGATTGCGGGTGCCTATGAGGAACGGGTTGAAAGCATCAAGGAGCGCAAAGAGGAAACCGTTCAGAAACTGGAAGAGTTCCGGAGCAATCTGGAAGCATCCAACCGGGAACGGGCGGAAAAGGTTCAGTCGGAACTGAAAGAGATGGGAGACACCCTTCGCGCGGAGTTAAATGATTTCAGCGAACGTCTGGCGGATTTTAAGAAGGAATTGGATCAGGCAGAAAGGGAACGTCAGACGAAAGCCGCGGCGGAGATTTCAGACCGTAAAGATTACATTAACGATCTTAAGAATACCACCCTCAATCTTATCAGTGATTTTGAAAGCGGCAGGAGCGACATGTGGGCGAACCTGAGATCCCGGTTGGATGTTTTTACGAAAGAACTGGCCGGTTTCAGAAAAGAGATGTCACAGGCAAACAAGGAGCGGCTTGAGACCATTCGGTCCGAACTGAATGCCATGGGTGAAAGCCTCAGATCGGAATTGGTTGATTTTACTTCCAGACTGAATCAGTTCAAGGCTGATCTCGACCGGTCGGAAACTGAGCGAAAAAAGGAAGCCCTGGCCGAAATTGATGACAGAAAGCAGGAAGTGGGGGAAATTCTGAGCGGTACCCGGGATCTTTTGAATGCCTTTGGCCGGGCCCGCGCCGAGATGTGGGCGGACTTAAAAGGGAGACTGGATGCATTTACCGACGCGCTTTCCCAGTTCAAAGCGGATCTGGACCGGGCCGAGCTTGAACGTCAGGATGTGATGGGCCAGGAAATCTCTGATCGCCGGGAGCAGATCAATAACCTCAAAACAGATGCGCGGAATCTGCTGGAGGAATTCGCAAACGGCCGAAAGGCCATTTGGGACGCTCTCAAGTCCGAGTTAGACGGGTTCAGGTCCCTGTTATCCCAGTTTAAAGCGGGTCTGGACCGGGCGGAAGTGGAGCGGCAGGAAACCGTTGGAAGTGAGCTGAAAGAAAAGGCCACAGAACTGAGGGCCACCTTGAGTAGTTTCAGTAGCGATCTGTCGGCCGGTGTGGCAGGTCTCATGGGTGAACTCAAGAAAGACCGCTCCGAAGCCGTGGCGGCCTGGAGTGCGATCCTATCGGCCATGCGATCGGGTAGGGGTGTTGCGCTGGCCGTCCCTGAAAGCAAAACCGAGGTTGCCGAGCCGGAAGCCAAACCGAAAGAACCCGAGGTCCTGGAAGAAGCGGCCGTAGAGACCTCTGAAGAACCCTCTCAAACGTACCAAGAACCAGTTGTAACCGATGAAATCCCTGAACCGGAGCCCTCAGTGGCGTTGGAGGATGACGTTTCGAAAGAAGACCCTGGGGAATTGCCGGATACGGACGTGGACACCGAATCTGTGTCGGAAGAGATTTTGTCCATTCTGGAGGATACGCCGGAGGGGCTGCGCATGGTGGAGATTGCGGAGCACTTGAGGATTGAAAACTGGCGTTCCCTGATTCCCGTGATTCGAGATCTGCTGGAAAAAGGTGAAGTCCGCAAGGAAGACTCAACCTATTTCATTGCTTAACGACAGCTCATTTTTACACAACACTTGTGGCCATGGAAGGAACGGAGCCTATGCGCCGCCCTTTTAGAACCCTGGCCGCCGGCAGAGGAGGGGAACGTGGACCAACGGAACAGTGCGGACATAAATGGCGTCATCACCGTTGATTGCGCGTTTTGCAGAAGCGCTGGCCGGGATCCCTTTGGGCTTCTTGCAGCGGGGTCCCGCTGTCAGGTCTGCGGGGGAAGCGGTAAAGTGACAATCCTCGGGCCGGTTATCCCCTGTGCCTATTGCAGCGGTACGGGGGTTCATGTCCACCGGCGGATGGTATGTACCGTCTGCGCTGGAAAAGGGGTGGTTTTGTTGCAAGAACCCGCTCAAACCTGTCACGGATGCGATGGAAAAGGGTCCCGGCAGGGAGAATACCTGCCCTGTCTCACCTGCGGCGGTAAAGGCGCCATTACGGTAAAACACTCAGAGGACGGCAGGGAATAGAACTCTGCAAAACAGCTTACGGTTTTTGTCTGGAAAAGGAGGATTCCATGTCACTGAACAGCACAACGGTTCTGGAGCCCCGTTCACTGCCCAATTTCGTGAAAACGCCCTATGTGCAGGATATCACGGAACGGGCCATGGCCTATATTGCGGCAGGGTTTCCCATCCATTTCAGGGGGATCTCCGGAACCGGCAAAACCACCCTGGCCATGCATGTGGCGGCCATGATCGGACGGCCCGTGGTCATGATCCATGGAGACGAGGAATTCTCCACTTCGGATCTGGTGGGAGGTGAGACCGGGTTTCGCAGGCGGAAAGTGGTGGACAATTTCATTCACACCGTCAAGAAGACCGAAGAGGACATGCAGAAAAGATGGGCCGACAACCGGTTGACCGTGGCCTGCAAAAACGGCTTCACCCTCATTTACGACGAATTTACCCGCACAAGGCCTGAAGCCAACAATATTTTACTGTCGGTGCTTCAAGAACGGATGCTCGATCTGCCGGTCCCCCGTCAGGGCGAAGGGAATTATCTGAAGGTACACCCTGCTTTTACCGCCATCTTCACCAGCAACCCGGAAGAATACGCAGGTGTCCACCGTAGCCAGGACGCGCTTCGGGACCGGATGATCACCCTGGATGTGGACTACTTCGACGAAGAGACGGAAATCCGCATCACGGAGTTCAAATCGGGTCTTGTCAATGGGGATGCCACCAAAATCGTGCGGGTCGTCAGGGGACTCAGGGAATCGGATTCCTATGAGTTCGCGCCTACCATCAGAGGCTGCATCATGATTGCCAAGGCCATCGCCGTCCGGGAGGCGTCGGTGGACAAAGAGGATCCCATATTCAGGCAGACCTGCATGGATATTCTGTCTTCGGAGACCAGCCGTATCGGCACCGCCGGAAGCCAGAAACGGGTGAAGCGCGTCATCAACGAGCTAATTAATGAGATCTGTTAGGGGTCGAAAGGAGGCGTTTCATGGGAAAAAGAGTTCGTTCGCTGACTCACGTTAAAACGCTCATGGGGATGAAACACCGTTCGTTGCCAAAAGCCGAAAGAGCAAATGAAGCTGAGATTTACCTGTTGAAGAACAATCTGTCTCTATCCAAAAAGGAACTTGGCAGCATCAGTCAGCGAAAAAATGAGATTGAAACCCGTATCGCAGATATTGAAAACAGAATCGCGGAACTGGAGAAAAAGGCCCAGATGGCTGACGGCCAGGCTGCGCCAAAAAAGCTGCCCAAAAGCGGTATAAAGGTCATGAAAATGGACTATTGACGAGCCTTACGCAGTGCAAACGCCCCAAACGAGTGTGGAGAGACCATGGCCAAAGAGGGAAAATACATCTACTGCATCATCAACGGCAACGAGGGCCGGAATTTCGGCTCCATCGGTATCGGCAAACGGGGAGACATCGTTTCCACAATCGGTTTCCAGGACATCAGCGCGGTTATCAGTTCTTCACCCATCACCCAATATGTCATCGATCCTGAGAACCTGACCGTCCATGAGAAAGTGATCGAAGAGGTGATGAAAGACTATACGGTTCTGCCGGTGAGGTTCTGTACCATTGCCAACAGCGCGGAAGAAGTCCGGACTTTTCTACGGCGGCAGTACGGGGAGTTCAAGGGGATGCTCCATGACCTGGATAATAAAGTGGAGATGGGGTTGAAAGCGCGCTGGACCCGGATGGATAAGGTTTTTGAAGATATCGGAAAGAACGATCCGGATGTAAAAGCGCTCAAAGCCGAAATTTCAGGCCGGGAAGGGGAGACAGGCGACACCCTCAAAATCGAACTTGGCAAGGCCGTGAAAGCTGCCCTGGATGAAGAAAAGGTCTATCTTGGCGAAAAAATACTGCGCCTGTTCAAGCGGTTGACCCTGGGCATGAAACAGCAGGAACCGGTGGGGGATGACATGTTTATTAATGCGGTATTCTTAATCGACCGAACCCGGGAAAAGCAGATTGACTTTTTGGTGGAAGATCTGGCGGAAGAATATGAAAATGAAGCGAATTTCAAGCTGGTGGGCCCGGCACCCCCTTTTAATTTTGTGAGCATTGAAATGAAATTGTAACCAACAGCGATGGTGGTCGGTTCATCTCTTCTTAGCGTCCATCTGAAAAGAAGCTTCTAACCCACAACTGACCACTCGGAACTGATGGCCAACCACTGCCACATGTGGGGTATCAATGACTTCCGACAATCAAAAATCCGAAACGAATTCTCTGACCCTCAAAGTGGCGGAAGCCACAGCCAAAGACGTGGGGCGCGGCATCGTTCGATTTGACCCGGGGGATTTTGAGACGCTGGGCGTTCAGGTGGGTGACGTGATTACGGTAAGCGGCAAACGCCGGACCGTGGCCAAGGTGCTCCCCGCCTATATGGACGACAGAAGCAGGGGATTGATTCGGCTGGACGGGATCACCCGGGAGAATGCCCAGGTGGGTATCGATGAAAAGGTAACCGTTACAAGAAGCGATTTTCAGCCGGCCCGAAAAATCGTTGTAGCGCCCCTGAGCGCAATGCGCTCCTACGACGCTCGGTATATCGGAAGCCTTCTGGAAGGCCTTCCCCTGGTAGAAGGGGACCTGGTGCGTACCCGGTTGATCGGTTCCAGAACCCAAGATTTCAAGGTGGCGAGAACCGTTCCCCAGGGCGTGGTGATCATTCATCCTCAGACGGCCATGGAGATTCAGCAAAAGAAAGAGCCCGGCGAAGGTAAAACACGCATCAGCTATGAAGACATTGGCGGGCTGGGCCGTGAAATTCGAAAAATCCGCGAAATGATCGAATTGCCACTGAAATACCCCCAAATTTTTGAGCGTCTTGGCATCGATCCGCCGAAAGGGGTTCTGCTGCACGGACCGCCGGGTTGCGGGAAAACACTGATCGCCCGTGCCGTGGCCAATGAGACGGATGCTTTTTTTCGCACCATCAGCGGTCCGGAAATCATGCACAAGTTCTACGGTCAGAGTGAGGCCAACCTCCGAAAGATCTTTGACGAAGCATCGGCTCGTGCCCCCAGCATCATCTTCCTAGACGAGATTGATGCCCTGGCCCCCAAGCGAGAGGAGATGGGAGGAGAGAAACAGGTTGAAAAACGGGTGGTGGCACAGCTTCTGGCCCTTTTGGACGGACTCTCATCCCGTGGCCAGGTCATCGTCATTGGCGCTACAAACATCCCCAATGTTCTGGACCCGGCACTCCGGCGGCCCGGCCGTTTTGACCGTGAGATTGAAATCGGGATTCCCGATACTAACGGAAGACTGGCCATCCTGGATGTACACACTCGGGGGATGCCCCTTGCGGAAGACGTGGACGTGAGACGCCTTGCTGAAATTACCCATGGATTTGTGGGCGCCGATTTGAAAGCCCTTTCGAGAGAAGCGGCCATGGCCACCCTTCGGAAAATTTTCCCCCGAATTGACTTTGAGCTGGAAGAAATTCCCTATGAAACGCTCACAACCCTTCATGTCTCCATGGACGATTTTCTGGAGGCCCTAAAATCCGTCGAACCGTCCGCCATCAGGGAGGTGTTTACGGAAATTCCCAATGTCAAATGGAGCGATGTGGGAGGGCTGGAAGAGATCAAACGGGTGCTTAAGGAAACCATTGAATGGCCTCTTAAACACGGCGATCTTTTCAAAGTCGCGGGTGCCACGCCCTCCAAGGGCATTCTGCTGTACGGCCCCCCCGGCACCGGGAAGACGCTTCTGGCCAAGGCGGTGGCATCGGAGTCGGAAGTAAACTTCATTTCCATCAAGGGACCGGAACTCATGAGCAAATGGGTGGGTGAGAGCGAAAAAGGGGTTCGGGAAGTCTTTAAGAAGGCCCGACAGGCATCACCCTGCATTATCTTTTTCGATGAGATTGACAGTGTTGTGCCAAGACGGGGGACAGACAGCTCTTCCCATGTGGCGGACCGGGTTATCAGCCAGTTTTTGACGGAAATGGACGGTATCGAAGAGCTTAAGGGGATCATTGTGCTGGCAGCCACTAATCGCCGGGATATCATTGATGAGGCTTTGCTCCGGGCCGGTCGGTTCGACTTTCATTTTGAGATCCCCATTCCGGGCCAAAATGCCAGACTGGAAATCCTGAAGGTTCATACACGGGGAAAGCCCTTGGCCAGCGATGTGAACCTGGAATCCCTGACCCAAGTGACCCAAGATCTGGTGGGAGCGGATCTGGAATCAATATGTGAAAAGGCCGCCATGAAAGCCATTCGAAAATTCATTGTGAGCGGTGAGCGGGACCATCTCAGATTTGAGATTTCCAGTGAGGATTTTCAAGATGCGCTCAAGGAATTGAAACAACAGTAATTCGACATGAAGGAGTAGAGCGATGACACATGACGGCAGAACCATTTACGGTTTCATAAAAGGAGGTGACGTTCACAGTTTTGGTGCCATCGGCATTGACGGTAGTGAAGTCTACACCCTACCCTTGGAAAATATTTCCGCTCTGATCAGCCGCAACGAACCGGCGGGACATGATCACATTCCCAAGGAATCCCTCCTTCGAAACCTGACCACCTATCAGTCCGCCATTGAAACGGTGATGGCAAAGTGTCCGGTTATTCCGGTGAAATTCGGAACGCTGCTTGACCGGGATGAGGCGGTCATCCGCATGATGGAAAAGGGAAAAGACCAGATTGCGGCATCCTTGAAAGATATGGAAAACAAGATCGAGTTGGATGTGGTCGCTCTCTGGCGCGATCTGGCTCCGGTTCTTGATGAGATCGGAAAATCAGAGGAGATTCTGGCCATCAAGAAGAAAGCGGTCGATGCGTCCAAAGAGGCTGTTCTACGGATTCAGATTGAGTTGGGCAAACGGGTTAAGGCCCTTTTGGACAAAGAGCGTGAAACCATTCAGTCGGTCATCTTGCCGCCTCTGGTGGCCATGGCGGAAAAACACCGCATCCACGCCCTTATGGACGACAGTATGATCATGAATGGGGCGTTCTTGATCAACGGAGAAGACGCAGACCGACTGGAGGGGACTGTCGCAGGGCTTGACCGGCATTATGAAGATCGCATCAATTTCCGAATTATCGGCCCGCTGCCCCCTTTCAGTTTTAGAACCATTGAAATCCGGACGGCGGACTACGAGGAACTGAAACAAGCGCGAAAAGTGCTTGAGCTGCCAGAGCAGACCACGCAGCGGGAAATTCGGGACCATTACCGGCAACTGAGCAAAAAGAATCATCCGGACAGGTCTCCGGGTCATCCGGAGGCTCAGAAACAGTATGAGGCCATCAACCAGGCCTATAAAACGGTAACGGATTACTGCACCGAGAGCACCTGCAGTTTCGGAAAACAGGACGTGGCGGAGTGGGTGTCTCTAAAGGCGGTGGGCAATTCCAATTAGTTATTGGAGGAAGTAATTCTTATGCCACTGAAAGGACAGTACATTTACGCAATCATCAAAACCGACCGGGACGCCGATTTCGGTGCCATTAGCATCGGAAAGGAAAAGACGAATGTTTACACCGTCACCTGGGAGGGATTAGGGGCCGTTATCAGTGATTCGCCGGTTCAACAATATCCGGTCACCCGGGCCAATACCATTGCTCATCAACATGTGATGGAAACGATCATGCCATCGTACCCCATGCTTCCGGTGCGGTTTGGAACGGTGAGCGAAGGGGTGGATCTGATCCGCGAAAAGCTCCTTTCAGAGAGGAAAGCGGAACTGATGGAAACCCTGGCTTATATGGAGGACAAAGTCGAACTGGGTCTTAAGGGGATCTGGAAGGAGATGAAACCGGTTTTTGACGGCATTTTGTCCCGGAACAGTGAGATCAGCCGCTTTAGGGACCGTCTGCTAAAACGGCGGGGTGGCGCGCAGCGGGATCAGATGCGTCTAGGTGAAATGGTCAAGGATGCCCTGCAAACCTTGAAAGAAGACCGCGAGAAAGAGTTGCTACGGAATTTGGATGGCTTGTGGATCGAAAAGAAGCTGAACAACCATTTCGGAGATCAGATGATCCTTAACGCTGCATTTCTGGTGAAAAAGGAAAATGAGAATTTGTTTGATGATGCGGTTGAAACCATCTCGGACACCTATGGGGAAGAAATGACTTTCAAGTACGTGGGGCCCGTTCCTCCCTGCAATTTCGTGGAGATCGTTGTGAAATGGTAGACTGGCAAGAAGCGGAAACTTTGAAAGTAGTGGAAATGATTCAGAGGACAAAAGGCCGTGGCTTTCATTTTGGATGACATTCTTTTTTCGCCCATTAAGTTGACCATCTGGCTGGGTGAGAAACTGCGGGATGCCGCCTATAGCGAAATGACGGATGAATCAAAAATCTATGAAGGGCTATTGCATCTCCAGATGCAATTTGAAATGGAAGAGATCAGCGAAGAAGAATATGAAAAACAGGAAAAACGCCTCATGGAGCAGCTCGAAATGATCCGGCGGTTGAAAGAAGAGACACAGGCAGGCTGAAAGAACCCCCAAAGACAAGGAGACGGATAATGGCTGCAGGTATGGCGCAGATTGTAGATAGGGCTCGGTCCGAATTGAATGCGCTTACCGGACTTGAGATTTCCTCCACCATTGAGGTGATGAAGGAAGAGGACGAATGGCGTGTTGTTCTTGAAGTGGTGGAAAAACACTCCATTCCAGAAGGGATGGATATTCTGGCTTCCTACGAAACGCGGCTGGACGCGGCTGGCGGCATGCTCGAATTCCGGCGCACCGGCATGAGAAGACGGATTGATACGGAATGGACGCACGAGTAGGAGAAAAAGCGTGGTTTCAGGAAGCGAAATGAAAGCATTGAAGACCGTGGCCAGAGAGAGCGGTGAGACCACAACCCGCCTTGTCTGCCGTCAGTTGGGCATTGATGCATCCTATGCCACCATGCTCTGTAACAGCCTGATCAGCAGTGAGCATTTGGCACGGGAGGGGCGGGGTCGTTTCAAAATCACATCAAAAGGACGAAAAGCCCTTGGCTGGTCCGGGAAAACGGTCTGCAATATTAGGGGACACGGGGTACCTGCCAAAGGCATTCAGAAGGAAGAGTTTCACTGGCGTTCGGTAAATCCGATTTCCACGCGACATGCCCCCGTGCGAAATGGTTTTCCAAAAAACGGTCAGGATGAGGGGCTTTTCCGCTTGGTGAGTTATGGGAATACACGGTGGGGGAACCTAAATGGCTCTGCTCAGATCTCCCTGCTGAAGGAAAAAGACCAGCCGTGCGGGTGTTGCAGGGGAACAGGCAGAGTGAGAGGTGGTGCCACATGTTCTGTCTGCCGAGGCACCGGCCGGGTGATCGTTGTTCCGCCGGCTGTTTCGTGCGCCTTCTGCAAAGGTCGTGGTATCGAACGGCGAACCGGTAGAGCCTGCCCAGTCTGTCGCGGCAAGGGCGTTGTGTCGGTGCGTGTACCGATCGGCGTTTGCAGCCAGTGCAACGGATCAGGCATGGAACAGGGCACGGCTTTAACATGTCTGAAATGCGCCGGAAAAGGTGTCATCCATTTGGTCAATGGGGACCAAAAGACCAACAAGATGTACTAGAAAAACGGAGGCATCAAACAAATTATGGCCATGGAGCCAACCAGAGATGAGAGAGGCGCCGGACTGGCGGATGTCATTGACAGACTCCTGGACAAGGGCCTGGTAATAAATGCCGACATCACCGTATCCGTGGTGGGGGTGGAACTCTTAGGAATCAAGATCCGAGCCACCCTGGCATCCTTTGAAACCGCCGCCAGATACGGTCTCGAGTTCCCGTCGGGAACAGCCCTTGAAACACCCGCCTGGGAAGAGGCGGTTGCGAACAAGGAATATTGTCCCCAATGTGAAAAACGTATCGCCAAAGAAGATCTAATGAATACCGGCTGCCCCTGGTGCGGCTGGGTCGGCGCAAAGGCAAAGGAAGCTATCAGTGGAAAGTTGAACCACCGGCCACTGAACACTGAACACTGAAAATGTCCATCGACATCAACACAGAAAATATAAAACATGGTGTTCTCGGCCTGGTGGTAGCGCTGGTGGAAATCATCAAGGATGCACTCCGGCTTCAGGCCTTAAAACGGATGAACGGCGGCGGATTGACGGAAGAGGAGACCAATCGACTGGGGGAAGCCTTGATGGATTTGGATGCGGCCATTGAAGCCATGAAAATGGAACAAGGCATCACCGAATCGGTCAAAACGGTGCGAAACGGTCTGGACGGCATTGTGGATGATTTGCTGGATCAGGTGCTGGCGCCGTAAGAACAAGCATAGACGATTAACCGTGGGCGGGAAAGAGGGAGTCATTGGAAACAGTCATCAAAGAACTGGTGAAGGCGGAAATCGAAAAGGTCCTTGGGGAAAGCAGCGAAACGATCAAGGAAGCCGTGGCATCAACCCTTCTTCCTGAACTCAAAAAATCCATTCGAGCGGAAATACTGAAATCTCTGGAACAATCATTCAAAACCGATGTGGGAAAGGGAGATGCCCCGGCACTTCTCCCCAAACCCGCCACCAACCAATCCGCAATTCCCAATCCCAAATCCGTAATTGGATTGTATCTCTACTGCCTTGCCGACGGGGGTCATGAAAACGTCTTCGGACCCATAGGGATTGAAAGCCGTGATGTCTATACTCTTGATTTCGGCAGTCTTTCGGCGGTTGTCCACAACTGCGTCGCCGAACCGTATCAATCGGAAGACCAAGAGAAGGTCAGGGAATGGGTTCTGGCCCACCAGAGGGTGGTGGATAAAGTCTGGAAGACCTTTGGGACCGTTATTCCCATCGGATTTGACACCATAATTGCCGACAGCAAGAGCGAAAGCCCCATTGTTCCCCTCAAAGCGTGGATCGAGGCCGATCGGGAGGACCTGAAATCAAAGCTGAAAAAAGTCAGGAACAGGGCCGAATATGGGGTCCAGATCTTCTGGGAGACCCGGAAAATGGCACGGAAAGTCAGCGATGAGATTGATGATCTCAAACGGTTGCAGGAAAAGATCAGGACAAAACCGAGAGGTGTCGCCTATATGCTGCGCCACAATGTGGAGAAAGTGCTGAAAAACAGCATGTCCCGAAGAGCCGATGAATGCTTTCAGGAATTCTATCAAATGATCAAGCCGTACGCCGATGACATTCGGTTTGAAAAAACTAAAAAAGCTGAAGACGACGCCCTTCAGATGCTGCTGAATCTCTCTTGCTTGCTCACCGAGGAAAACCGTCGAAAGCTGGGGGACATCCTTGAGGCGATTGATGGCCGGGAAGCCTTTTCAGTGCGGTATACGGGCCCCTGGCCGCCGTACAGTTTTGTGTAGCAGTTGTTGACAACTGGATCAGGAGGGATGTTTAAGTCTTTTGAGGGCTTTTCGCTTGTAATGCCACCCTGATTTTCATGATCGGAATAGACCTCTTCGATTCTCACTGTAAACGCCGGATCGTTTTCAATGAGGTAATCCGACAGATCGTCTTGATTATAGAACCATTTGCTGAACACTGGAAACTGATAACTGATCCCTAAGAACCATGACGCCCCAACGAGATACACCCGCCACCCTGGTAGATTTGCTCGATCGCGTGCTGGACAAAGGGCTCGTGATTCAAGCGGATCTCATCGTTTCCGTGGCGGGCATCCCGCTGATCGGTGTGAGCCTGCGGGCGGCATTGGCGGGCATGGAAACCATGCTGGATTACGGTGTGATGCGGGAGTGGGATGAAAGCATCCGCAATTGGGAAAGGGATGCCCGGCAAGAGAAATGTGAGATGCTATTGCACAATGAAACATTGCTCAAAAAACTGCATGGGTCGTGCTATTCCAATGACGGTCTGTTCAATACCTGGGAATGCGGTTGCTTTTATTTGACCTCCAAACGCCTGGTCCTCTATCATGATGTCTTCAACAGTGTCCTTTTCGAGGTGGCATTTCAAGACATCATGGGATTGACCCTTTACCGACAGGAGAGCGGGACAAACCAAAACGGCTATCTTGAGCTGCATTTGCTTCTGAAAAAGGGCCGGGGACACCGGTTGCGTGCCATGCAAGTCGAAGAATTGAAAGAGGGGCTGTTAAAGTCCGTTTTGCGCGGGGGGTTTTCAGTTGAGACCCTTCCAAATGATGTGACGGAAACCTGCCCAGGCTGTGGATACCCCCATATGAGGCAGCGGTTGCTGGAGGCCGGGTGCGGGGAATGTGGATGGACCAGTCCCGCGGGGGGGCGGCAAATAGCGGCAGTTTTATAAGTTGAGGCGTGTTATGGGACAAAGAGAAGGATGAATTTGACCGACGGAAAACGTGACAAGATCCAATTAGAACAAAAGGAAATTTCCGGTTTTTCAGAAAGATTGGCCTTTACGGGAAGAATCGCTGCGAGTATTGCCCATGAAATCAGGAACCCCCTGACCAATGTCTCCATGTCGGCCAAGCAGCTGAAAGAGGCGTTTAGTAAGGACAGCCCCTGGGCCCGGCATATTGAAATCATAGAGCGAAATACAGAACGTATCAATTTTCTGATCACGGAACTGCTAAATTGCGCCAGACCGCCGGAACTCAACATCAGGCCGCACAATATCAATGCCATTTTGGACAGCACCCTTGATTCAATCAAAGCCAAAATGACGGTTCAGAGAGTCCGTGTCCGCAAATCCTACTGTGCCAGACCACCGTCGCTTCTGGTGGATCGGGAGCAGATGATGCGGGTTTTTGTCAATGTAATGATCAACTCCATTGAAGCCATGGCCCAAGGAGGGGTGTTGACCGTTGAAACCCACATGAAAAACGGTTCTTTTGCGGTCAAGATAAGGGATACGGGGGAAGGCATTAGAGAGGAAGATATCATCCGCATCTTTGACCCCTTTTTCAGCACCAAGAGTTCCGGGATCGGGCTCGGCCTTTCGATTACCTATACGACGGTGGTCAGTCATGGCGGCACCATCAGTGTGGAAAGCCAGAAGAACGAGGGCTCCATTTTTACAATCTCTCTACCCATGGCCTGAAAATGTCCACCCAGGAATTGAAATATGATGTCCGTCGCGGGGCCGACACCTATACTGCCGTCTACCAACCCAGGCTGAAAAACTGGATCTTAAAGGGGATTATCAAGCGTGATGAAGCACTTGTGTGGCGAAGCGGGCTTTCCGGATGGCGACGACCCGAAGACCTTAAGGAACTGAAGCCCTTTTTTGACATACGCGAGAGGGAACACCGACGAAGGACAAGGGTCGAAAAGATTTCGCCCCGGATACCTCGAAAAGAAATCAAGCGAATTCTGATCATCGATGACGAAGAAGATCTATGCTGGCTTCTGTCGAGCGCCCTTTATGCAAGAGGATATGATGTACAGACGGCCAACAGTTTGGCGGATGCTACTGCCCTTCTTCTAAAAAAGCCAGATCTGGTTTTTCTGGATCTCAAACTGCCCGATGGCGATGGCATGGATATCCTTCCCCTTATCGACAGAAGAGCCCCGAAGGCCTTGGTGGTGGTGATCAGCGCCTATGGCAGCGAGGAACGGATCGTGGAAGCCAGCGAACGGGGTGTCTTTGGTTTCATCGACAAGCCGTTCACGGTGGAAGAGATTACCGGGATGCTGAACCGGTTTGGAAAGCGCCAACCATTGAAATCGGAGTAAACCGTTGTCAAGAGCAATCGGCATAGATCTTGGTACAACCTATTCCGTGGCGGCCTTCATCGATAACGGCAGAGCCAGGGTTATTCCCAATACGGAAGGGGAGCACCTCACGCCTTCCGTGGTCGCTGAAACAGCCAACGGTCGCCGCCTTGTGGGTTCCGTGGCCAAGAGACAGGCCTCCATCAATCCAGAGAATACCATCAGGTCCATCAAGCGGCACATGGGAAGCGATCATCGTGTCTTT
>JANQDY010000156.1 GCA_028278625.1 Thermodesulfobacteriota bacterium | reverse complement strand
TCAGAGGGGCACGGATCACCGCATAGGATAATTTGACCCGTGCGTTTCTAAGGGATGCCAGGGCACGGGACGATTCGGCCTTTAGCTGCCTCGCGCCTTCCTCATGGTGGGTCTTGGCCAGTTGGAGTCCTCTTCGGGCCACCTCATACTGGGCCCGGGCCACCTTGAAATCACTGGAAGATTCTTCCCAGTCCTCCTTGGAGAGGAGATCCTTTTTTAAGAGCTGGTCGTCGCGGCCCAGTTTGCATCGAACGAATTCAAGCTCCGCCTTTTGTTCGGCCAGTTCCGCTTCCGCCTTGGCAATCTCCTGGGGACCTTCCCTTTCAAGGGCCCCCAACCTGGCTTTGATGAGGGCCACGTCGGCCTCTTTTTCCTCCGCCATGGCCTCAAGATCTTCTTTCTCTATCTCGGCAATTACCTGTCCCTTGGTAACGGTGTCCCCCACATTCACATGGAGTTTTTCCAACCGGCCCGAAATGCGGGTGCCCACATTGACCTCGGCCCCTACCTGGGGCATGACTTTCCCCGTTGCCAGAACCGTGCAAACGATGTCTTCCAGGGACGCTCTTGCGAAGGCGGGCGGGTCCGGCGTCTTTTTCGTGTTCATTGCCCAGGGCCCAAAGACGTAAAGGGCCGCTGCCAGAACCATTAAGGTCAAAAGCAAGATAAGGGAAGTCCTTTTTCTCATCTTCATCACCCTGGATTTGAGGCACCACAAAAAAAATTGAAATTGGCTCAAAAAAAACCCGGACTGAAAGCATCAATCCGGGGATATCCCTTTTTTATCCTCCGATTTTCACGAACCTGACTTCCCTCCACGAAGTTCAAAGGTTCAGCCGTCAGGCAGGTCTTCTGACTTCCCCGCCCCTGTGAGAGGCCTTCCCATTCGCGGTTTCTCCGGAACAGTGGCGCACAAGGTCCCACGGGGTTCCCTTTTCAGAATGGAAAAGAGATGGGGTTACAGCGGCGGGCCCGTCCCCGAATTTAACGGGGTTCCCTATTAAGCCGAAAAAAGCACCTGACTGGCAATTTTTGTAGGCCACAAACAAAACAGGGTCAAGAAAAAAATGCTTACCAGGGGAGCGAGGCGGAGATGGCGGCGCCATAGGCAACGCTGAACTGCGGATAAGGCAACACATGAACATCCCGGCACAATTCGTCCTCAATGGCGGCCACCAGCCCTTGGTTGTTGGCCGCACCGCCGTCCAAATAGACATCGCCTTGGGTGTCACGGTTCCCTGCAAGTCCGGCCACGCGCCGGGCCACGGCTTCGTGCAATCCTTGGATGATACGCTCTTTTTCAATTCCCTTGGCCATCAGGGAGACGATTTCACTCTCGGCAAATACCACACAGGTGCTGTTGATATTTGCCGGGATCATGGATGATTGCCCCAGATCTCCGAAAGCGTCTACCGGCGTGTTAAGAATACGTCCCACCACTTCAAAAAAACGGCCGGTGCCTGCGGCACATTTATCGTTCATATTGAAATCGACCAGTTTACCGGCTTCCGAAAGACGGATCACTTTGACATCCTGGCCCCCGATATTGATCACGGTCCGTGCCTTGTGCCCACTGAGTCGAAACACACCGATCGCATTGGCGGTGACCTCATCAATGGCTTTGCTGGCGCCATGCATCAATCCTTTGCCGTAACCGGTCACCACCGTGGCTTCCAATTGACCCGCTGAAAATTCCGTCGAAATGAGCCCTTCGGTGATCAGTTCGTTCGCGATTTGCGCCTGTCCGGGGATCGTGGGAACGACTTTTTTCCACAGAATGCGTTCTCCTTCCAAGAAAACCACCTTGATGGCGGTACTGCCCAAATCAATGCCTGCCGTTAGTGCCATGAAAATCTCCTTAAATCTCTCTGAATGCTTCCAAACGGGTAAGAATATTGCGGCTGTCCTCTTGAACATAGTCGGTTTCGATTTTCAGAAATTTATAGCCCTTCCGTTTCAATTGCGGTTCGAGGCTGAAACTCTCAATATCAAAGGGATGGCAGCCTTTCAGCACATGGTATACCACGCCTCGAATCCCGTGTCGGGCCATGGTATTAAGTATACGGTTAATCCGCCGTTCATTGTCCCCGAAGGTGGGACAACTGCAAGCCCTGTGATAACGCTGGGCCAAGGCCCGCAATATGCCATGATAAGAGCCATCTTCATGACAGACGGCGCCGGGCCAGATCCGTTCGGAAGAGCACAAATCATCGGCGCATACGTCCATTCCCGCCGCTTCAATCAGATTCAGCAGTTTGAAATTGGGAAAGACCACCGGGGATCCGGCCAGGAACAGGCTGTTTCCCGAAGGCCTGGGGGTATTCTTCTTCACCACGTCTAATAGGTTATGGATCTTTTCGGTCCAGATTTCTATGGGATCCAGCAAAAAGCTGTTGATCACTGCCATAAACCACACGCCTGGCAGTAGCCCCTTCCTTCTGCATTCGATCAGTTGCCCGAGGGCCTCCCAGGCAACCATGAAGGTCCGTACCGATTCCTTGAGCCCTCGACGCTTCAACTTCCGGCCGGTTTGCTTCTCCAGAAAGCGAACCAACCCGTAAATCTCTTCCAGCCAACGCTGTTGTCCTTTTTCTCCTTCGCGCAAATGGGGCAGTTCCATGAAGTGGGTGGTTTGTGCATCGTCCGTCATTTCCGGAAATTTGACAACCCAGTCACAGGTGGTTGGAACGACCCGATAGGCAGCAGGGGGGTTCAAATCGTTATGGAGTTGATGCATTCCCATGGTGGCCTTCAAATAGGGGCACATGAGCACGGGCAAACGGGAAGCCGACATCCGCCCCACATTGTGAGAACCGCTCCCCAACCGGAGGGGGTGCACCCCCATGGCGTGAAACAGCTCATGGGGCGCCTGATTGCACAAATGCGCCACCACCGGACGACCGACGGCCGCCCTTAATGCGTCCGGATGGAGGGGTCGCATCAATAGATCCAGAAAATAGTCGAAAATGGGCCGGTAGTCATTGCGGTTCTGGAGTTGTGACCGGGCCTCTTCAAACTCTGCCCGTGTTTCGCGGCCGATTTTCCGTAGCTGTCTTTGACGCCGTGAGGCTGACCCATGGGATGCTTCGTTCATGACGTGCGTTTCCCCCTGATAAAACGGCGCGCCATGTATTTCCGTGAAGAAGAAAAAAGCGGCCACTTCAAAAACTTAACTTTCAACACCCCGTCTTCGGGGCATGCTTCGGTACAGGTCATGCACAATATGCAATCCTCGCTCATGGCCTCCTTGGCTGTTTTTTGTTCATGCACGTCCCGGATGTCCATGGGGCACATTCGGTGACAATTGCCGCATCCCGTACATCCCGCCACTTCCTTTTCAAAACGGATCGGACTGACCTTTCGGAAAACATGGATCAATATCAACATGGGGCAGAAAAGACAGAAGAAACGTTCCTTAAAAAACATCCCCACCAGCATCCCGGCGGCAATGCCCACGGAGAGGATCGAAAAAACCAGGGTGACCCCATTGGTGAAGTCAAGGGCCATATGACGGGTTTCACCGACGAACAACGGCATCAACGGCTTGGCCGGACAGATGCTGCGGCAGAAAGGAAGATTCAAGTCATAATCCCATCCGGCGTGTGCAATCAACAGGGGGATCAATAAAAGGTACGCCAAAAAAAACCACTTGATGGCTTTCAGGCGGTCCCGGGTTCGCCAACTGAACTGGGCTTCACGAATGCCCAACCAACGGCGCAGATAGGTCAACCAGTCCTGTACCGTACCAAAGGGGCAAATCCAGCCGCACCAGTACTTATTAATTAGAATTGCAAGCAGAATAAAGACGCCCAAATGGGAAAGCAATTCCAGCCCCATGTTGCCCATCAAATCGGCCCAAGCCATTTGCAGTCCCCACCAATTTCCCTGGAGTGCCATGAGATAACAACTTCCGCCGCAACCGGATACGTAGGGACAACTGAAACATGGCAGGGAGTGCCCCAAATTGATACCGATGCGTCCCCCATAGGTGAGTACCAGAAACAGGAGATGTTGCGTGATCAAGCGTAAACCGGTAACCATCATAACCACCTGTTCTTGCCTTTGAATACGACGATGATGGATAGGGTGGCGAGGATCGTGCCAAAAAGAAGGAGTCCGGGTGTCAGCCGCCTGTGGGCCACATAGGACCGGTGAAGCAGCAATGTCTGGGTGGTGGCGTATTCCCGTCCCGCGGCGGTTTCTTCCACCAGGACCACCGTCTGCTTGTACTGGCGGGGACCGGCACGATCCAGTTTCGGATCATGGGGAGGCGTATAGGCAAAAGTCCCTGTTTCCGACATGACAAATGTAGCGAGCGGTTCCTGCTGTTCCAGAACCGTCACGCGGCCTGCCCCTGCCCCTTTGGGATCATAATCGAAATGATAGGTTTGCCCGGTCTGCATGTAGGTGACAAAAGGGGATTGCCCAAGACGCATGCGCGGCAAGTCCTCCGGCAGGTCCGCCAACGGCCGTTCCAGGGGTGCATTCTCAGTTGATGCCTTTCCGAACAACGGATGAAGCACTTGCGCCAAGAAGTGCCTGCGGCCGCATGTTCCGATGACAAATACTTCCACCATGACATTGTTCGGGGAACTGATTTCGAAATAGAGCTCACCATTGCGGCATTGAACGGGTGCCTCGTAGCAGCCGTTCGCTGGGGCAAGGCGGTCATAGCGGTACCGATATTTCTTGGGCGCGGATCGTTCGTAAAACCGGTACAACGCTGTGTAGTCGGAAATATTGACACAGTCCCTCGGGGCATCACCGGCATGGCGGATATAATAGTATTGTCCCACGGCGCCGTTTGTTTGTCTTTTTTCTTCGCTGCAATCGACCCAAATATATTGTGGACAGGGGGTTTTGGTCTCATTAACGGGCTGAGGGGTCGCAATGACGGGCCAGCAATTAAGGAGAATTGCCAGCAGGATGAGTGTCGCGAAAATCTTCATTTCAGCTTCCGATGATGATCCCAAAAGGGCGCCTATCCGTCACGATGTACCGGGAAGTATCGGATGGATGCCAAAAAAAATCCCCGGATTGAGAATTCAACCCGGGGATATCCCTTTTTCATCCTCCGACTTGGGCAGACCCAACTTCCATCCACGAAGCAGGCCGGTTTAAACCATCAGGCAGGTCTTCTGACTTCCCCGCCCCGTGGAAGGCCTTCCCATTCGCGGTGCTTCCGAAACAGTGGCGCACAGTGTCCCACGGGGTTCCCTTTTCAGGATGGAAAAGAGATAGGGTTACAGCGGCGGGCCCGTCCCCGAATTTAACGGGGTTCCCTATTAAGCGTTGATGAGCACCTGATCGGCCGTTTTTGTAGGCCACAAAAAAGATGTCGTCAAGAAAAAAACGCCGAACCGCTCGACATGGGCCGTCTGAATTCCAGGAATGGTAGTTTTTTGCTACCATTTTCCTGCCGATCATCTGTTATTGTGTTCTTGTTTGGTAAGAGTAAATTTATGAAAAGAAATGAAGCGGTTGGAAACAGGAACATTTCAATTGAGAGAGGAGGTTCAAAGTGGATTTTGATCATGACTACGCGACCAATTTGGATGACAAGGGAGTGGCCGAAATTCAGGCCCTGGAAAAGGAGACGGGCGTGAGAATCATGGCCTATCCGACGCCGCCCAAGGCGGCCGAGTTGACAAAGGAGCAAGCTGCCAAAATAAAGGCATTGGAAGAGAAACTTTGTGTCAGACTGGTGGCCTACGATACCCACTGAAAGGAAAGGGGGGAACAAGAGATGAACTTTGATTATGATTACGCCGATTACGTGGATGACAAGGGAGTGGCCGAAATTCAGGCACTGGAGAAAGAAATCGGCAAACTCATTATTGCCTATCCCACGCCTTCAATAGCGGCCCAGATGCCCAAAGAGCAATTGGATAAACTGCGGGACCTGGAGAAGAAACTCTGCGTGAGGCTTGTTGCATTCGAAACCCACGCTTAGACCAGAAGGCCATATCAAAACTCCTTCTTAAGAGGGCAGCCTTCAAAAAGAGGCTGCCCTTTTCGATTTTTTGGGGCCCCAACATGAGACGCTTGCCTAAAAGCGTCCGGTCATTGGCAGAAAGGAGCCATGGGACAAAGGCGCTACTATTTCGCTAATGAAAAGCAAAATGCCCGCTTACCACTTGACACATCCGCACATTTATTTCATTCTGAATTAGAAAGCTCTATCTAAAGTCATTAAACGTCATTAACCTCATCGGAGTCATAGGAGACGATGAGCGGAGCAGAAGAAATCTTCGGACGGGCGGTTCTTGACTCGTTGACCGCTCATGTGGCCATCATCGATGAAGACGGTGTTATTATCGAAACCAATAGCGCCTGGAAGCAGTTCGCCGAGGCCAATGCCATAAACATCCGTCCGGATACCGTCGGCATCAACTATCTTGCACTCTGTGATCAGACCCAAGGCCCCGACGGAGAGACGGCCTGGCGGGCTGCCGCGGGCATACGGGCGGTGGCCTCAGGGGAGATGATGGAATTCGTCATGAATTACGGATATCATTCTGACGGGGAGGAGCAGTGGTTCAATATGCGGGTGACCCGCCTCTACGCCCGGGGTCCAAAGAGACTGGTGATCAGTCATGAGAACATCACCAACGTCAAACAGGCCGAAGCCGCTCTTAGGCGCCGGGAGGCTGAATTGGAGGTTAAGGCGAAAAAACTGAAAGAAGCCAACACGGCCTTGCGGGTACTTCTGCACCAGCGGGAGCGAGACAAAAAAGAGCTTGAAGAAAAAATGGTTTCCCAAACCACGGAACTGGTGCTGCCGTACCTGGCGACGCTGGAATCCGGGCTGCGAACCCAGGAGCAGAAAACCCTGCTGAAGGCCGTTACATCGAACCTGAGGGAAGTGATCTCCCCCTTTGCCAAACGCCTTTCTTCAAGGGGCCTGGGTCTCACCCCCAAGGAGATTTATGTGGCGGGGCTCATAAAGGAGGGTCGAACCAGCAAAGAGATCGCGGAGGTGATGAATGTGAGTCCGGGAACCGTGGACTTCCACCGGAAGAATATCCGCAACAAACTGGGTCTTAAATATAAAAAGACCAACCTGGTGTCACACCTTCTCGCCATGGACTAGTGCGCCGTTTTTGGTCAAAAATAAGGGGTCTGAGACTGACAATTTTGAAAAAACCTCTCAGTGGGGATAGAAAAAATCTTCGTTCAAACCGTGATGTTAAAAAGGGACATTAATCTCCCCTGCGACGTTCCAACCCGCTAAAAAAAGGAACGGAGAAAGGAAGAAGAAAGATGTCTAATATGGATTCAGAAAAGTTTGACTTGTTGCGGAAACAGACAGAAGAGCTCCTCCAGAATCAACCGGACCTTGCCTCTCGGATGCCCGCAGATATTCTTGACCTCATTGATGAATTGAAAGTCCGGAATGCGGAGCTTGAAATCCAGAACAAAGGGCTGCAACTGGCACAAAAAGAGATTTCGCGGTTGCACCAGGAATATGAAAACCTCTACGAATTCGCTCCTTGCGGATACATGACCCTCGACGATGAAGGCGTTGTCAGTCGCGTCAATTTGACCGGCGTCCGCCTTTTGGGAAATTCCAAAGCACACATTATGAAGTCGCCGTTAGGCAGGTTTCTTGATCCGGAATGGGAAGACGCCTATCAGGAAGCCCGAAAAAGGTGTGAGGAAACCGGAGAGAAACAAAGCGTTGAGTTGGGTTTTAAGTCGGAAAACGGATCTCCCCTCTGGGTGATGGCGGAAATTGAAGCGCAGCAAGACAAATCCGGTAAAACCATTCTATGGCAAATGGCTTTTGTGGATATCACGGGACAAAAAATCGCTGATGCCACCTTGCGCGAAAGCGAGCAGCGCTTTTCAGCCATTTTTGAAAATATGTCCAGCGGTGTGGCTGTCTACAGGCCCATAGATGGCGGTAAGGATTTCGTGTTCATGGGTTTTAATCCGGCGGCAGAGCGGATCAGCCGTATCACTAAAGAGAAAGTGTTGGGAAATCGCCTGATGGCCATATTTCCGAATATGGTCCGATCAAGCCTGCCGGGAGCACTGAAACGTGTCTGGGAGACAGGTATTGAAGAATATCTCCCGCCATTTTACTATGAAGATGAAAACCGCAAAGGGTGGCGGGAAAACCGTATTTATAAGCTGCCCACCGGAGAGGTGGTCGCGCTTTTTGACGATGTCACCGCGCGAGTGAGCGCGGAAGAGGCGTTGAGGGAGAGCGAGGAAGAGCATCGCTTGCTGGTTGAACACCAAACAGACCTTCTGGTGAAAATCGATGCGGATGGAATATTTCATTTTGTGAGCCCTTCATACTGCAAAATGTTTGGCAGGACGGAAGATGAACTATTGGGGCAACACCTCATGACCTTTGTCCATCCGGACGATCGCGAAATAACCGCGGAAGAAATGGAAAGAGCGTACCGCCCTCCTCACACGGCATACTTGGAGCATCGGGCCATGACAAGGGATGGCTGGAAGTGGTTTGCATGGCTGAATACCGGCGTATTGAACGAAAACGGGGATGTGACAGGGTTAATCGGTCTGGGAAGAGATATCACCGAAAGGAAAGAAGCTGAAATAGAGAAGGAAAGGCTTCAATCGCAACTTGGGCAGGTCCGAAAGATGGAAGCCATCGGCAATCTCGCGGGAGGTATCGCCCATGAATTCAACAACGTCCTCGGCCTTATCCTGGGAAACGCGGAACTTGCCATGGATGATGTTCCCGATTGGCATCCCGCAAAAGAGTCTTTAAAAGAAATTCATACCGCATGTCTTAGAGTAAAGGAAGTGGTCCGTCAGATTCTTAATTTTGCCCGCAAGACAACGACGGATCTGAAACCCCTGGAGCTCAACACCATGGTGAAAGGGTCCCTCAAACTGATGCGTGCCTCCATACCCACCATGATTGATATTCAACAGAGCATACCGTCCGAACCACACATGATTCTGGGGGATCCCACGGAAATCCACCAGATTATCGTCAATGTTTGTACAAACGCGGCACGCGCCATGAAAAAGTCGGGAGGTGTCCTTCAAGTGGGCATTTCTGAGGTGAGCCTAAGCGTGAAAAGGGCAGCCATCTATGAAGATATTGCTCCTGGTGATTTCGTCATATTGACCATCAAGGATTCCGGTGAGGGCATTGAACCCGATATTCAGGAGAAGGTTGCCGAGCCGCACTTTGCCACACAGGAGTTCGGTGCCGCCAGCGGCATGGGATTGTCGGTGGTTTACGGAATTGTCAAGAAGTGCAAGGGGGCCATCCGTATCAATAGCGAGGTCGGCGAAGGGACGACCGTTGAAATTCTGTTTCCAAAAATAGACGCGGAAGATCCGTCGACACTCATGCCTGAAGAAGAATTGCCCACGGGAAATGAAAGGATACTCCTGGTGGACGATGAAGCGTCCATCGTCCGAATGATTCGGCACATGCTGGAGCGTCTGGGTTACAGGGTTCTTCCGATGACCGACAGTGTTGAGGCACTTAAACGTTTTAGGGCTAGCCCGGATGAATTTGATTTTGTTATCACGGATATGGCAATGCCCAATATGTCCGGGGATCAGTTGGCCGCCCAATTGATAAAAATACGAAAGGATGTACCGATTCTTCTTTGTACCGGGTACAGTGAATTGGTCGATGAAGAGAAAGTCAAGGAGATGGGAATCAAGGGATTTGCATTGAAGCCTCTGGATAAGGGCAAGCTTGCAAGGGCCGTAAGGGCCATTCTGGACGGACGGTGAGATGAGAGCATGATCAATCCCTTATTTTTCCTATGATGCGCAACATATAAGGATGAGGATCAAATGGCAGACAAAGAAGACGACAGAAGTAGGCGGGTGATCGGCGGAGGTCTCCTTCTCCCTTCCCGTCAACCATTTGAGCACCTCACGGTTTTACGGGCCATTTTCGTGCCCTTGACATTGATCGCCGGGATTTATGGGATGAACTTCGCCTTTATGCCCGAACTGCAACTTAAGCACGGCTACTTCTGGGTACTCGGTTTGATGGCCGTCATCGCCATCGGTGAATTGTGGTTCTTCCATAAGAATGGCTGGTTTAAATGAATCCGAACAAGGGGAAACCGGCAAGAACCGCAAGAGCCGTTTCAGTGAAAGGGTGAAAGGGAGACGGCAGTCAACAACCGTTCCAGGTTGGATGCGTTTTCGAGATTGCGAACGCAGGTTACGATGCTGTCTGTTTGCTCACCATTGTAGACCGGTGCCGTCAGCCCCTTGAACTTTCGGATCAGTTCCTCCCACGTGAGGGGGTTTTCCGGATCTCCTTTGGGATATGCCACCCGTGTTTTCAACCTGCGGCCGTCTTTGGTGAATATGGTTGCCTTGGCCGGCCATCTTCGCGGATAGTCGGTTTCGATGTCAGGGTCTTTTACACACTCGATACGCCGCATCATCTCTCTCACAATGGGGGCGTTTATGTTGTCCATGTGATATTCTTCCAGAGATGCCTTCCCGTAAAGGATTGCAACGGCTGCTCCGAAGGGCATGCTGAACTGGGCATCCACGATCGACTCGGGGGCCAGTTTTCGGTCCCAGGGATCAACAACCAGAGGAAAACCGGCTTTCAAAACGCTTAACACCACTTTTTCGATGTCATTGGAGGTCAGATCGTTTTCCCGTACGATTTCAAGGATACAATCGATGGGCCCTTGCTTGTACCTGCAGCAGGCGTGGGGTTTGATGCTGGTGCGCATCACCTCATAAGGGTTCCCCCAGTGGGCAAAGATCTTTTCGGGATTTGAATTCCCGGAATAGGCATGGAGAAATCCGAACCTCCCTTCCAAGATGGTCCGGGGGCCGGTAAAACCGTATTTGGCCAACTGGGCCGCCAGAATTCCGCTGTGGGCCGACCATCCCGCATGAAACCGTTTCGTGAATGCGCCGTCGGACAGAAACTCCATTGAACCGGCTGCCTGACTGCCCGCAATGCCGATGGCATTGCACATGGCGGATACATCCAACTTGAGCAATTTCGCGGCCGTAACGGCCGCTCCCAAGGTGCCGCATGTGGCGGTAGGATGGAATCCCCGGGAATAGTGCGCGGCGGGATCCAGCGCAATGCCCAGCTTTACGGTTGCTTCGTACCCGGCAACAACGGCGGCAATGAGATCTTTTCCGCTTACCGGGACCTCGCAGCCCAAAGGCAAAGCAGCGGACATGATGGAAACACCGGGATGAAGGGAAGCGGCGTTAACAACATCATCCAATTCAAGGGAGTGGGCGGCAATGCCATTGCCCAGGGCCGCAAGAGAAGGGGACGCCGTTAAATGGGTGCCAATTAAGGGGGCCGGATCGGGAGATTCACCCTGCCGACGGATCACTTCATGAACGGGTTTTGAAGATTCGCTCAGGGTCCCCCGGGCAGCCACGCCCAGATAGTCGAGGAGCAGGTACTTGACCCGATCCACGACGTCCATGGGGAGGTCCGTATAATCCAATTGATGACACAACCGAACCAGTCTCTTGGTTTCTTCCATCTTAATCCGTTTCTTCCATTTCGTTCATATGATGTGCACCATCTTGGCACATTCCGGCCACCCCGTTCTTCTATTGGCCGTCCGGTCCAAACCGACCGGCTTTGGCCAACGCGATGAAGTGAGCCACATCGATATCCTTGGGGCATACAAATGAGCACGCGTGGGAAGAGTGGCAGCGATACACGCCCTGGTCGCTGTACAGGTGCTTGCGGCGATCGACTTTCTCCCGCTCTCGCGGATCCATGATGCGAACGATGGTTGCCAGCATGGCATTGGGGCCCAGAAAATTATGATGACTGCTGATGCACGCCGAAACACAACAGAAGCAGTTAATGCACCGCGTGGCATTGACGTAGCGCTCCAGTTCATCCGGTTTGATGGGATGTTCCTGCCCGTCGGCCCTGGGCGGAGCGGGATCGATGATATAGGGTTTTGCCTGCTCAAGCCGTTCATAAAGCGTCTCCGTGTCCACCACCAGATCCCTGACCACTCGTGCCACATCCAGGGGTTGAACCGTGAAGGTGGTGGTTTTGAAATACTGGACGGCATTTTCAACCAAAAGCTCACAGGCCAGCATGGGTTTACCGTTAATGATCATGGCGCAGGTGCCGCATTGGCCGTGCTCGCAGGACGACCCCCAGGCAAGGGTGGGGTCCTGCTCATCATTGATTTTCCGGAAAAGGTCCACGAAGCGCATGATGCGACCGGCCAAAAGGGAATAGGCCTGGACCCAGGATCGATCCTCTTCCGGCTCGTAACGGTGAATTCTGAGGATGATATTATAACTCATAATTGTTGCCGTCCCATCATTGGTTTAGAGGGCTTGCTTTTGGGCGCTAATACTTCCTCTCTATGAAGTCAAATTTTTCATGATATTTTCCGGCCCCTTTGAAAACGCTCATATCCACCGGCCGCCGGCCCAACGCAATGTCACCGAATTGCTGCATGGTGACCAGGGTGTGATGGTTAAATTCATCACTTCTTTCCGGATAATCATCCCGGAAGTGCCCTCCCCGGGATTCTCTGCGCACAAGGGCCCCACGGCATACGGCCATTGAAACGGCCAAGAGATTGTCCAGCTCCCACCGTTGCACCAGCTCCTGATTCATGGTGAGGCCGCTCCCCGAAAGGGCCGCACGGCCAGCCCTTTCATTGACTTCCCTGAGAATCGATTCGGCTTCAGTCAGGCTCCCTTCGGTTCTGAAGACACCCACCTTCTCGGTCATGGTGGACTGCAGCGTCTCTCTTAATTTCCCAATGCTTCCGGACTTGTTGGCTTCAAGATACCCGGAAAAACGCTCCTCGTATCCATAAACAGATGACTCAGGCCACTTGCCGGGCGGCAAAGCCTGATTCTCCATGACCCTGTCCGCGACGATCTTTCCCATTGTGATCAGCTCCAGGATGGAGTTGGTCCCCAGCCGGTTGAATCCGTGGAAACTGGCTGCGGCACATTCGCCCACGGCATACAGTCCCGCCACAACATGCCCGGCCCTGTCCTGGACTTCGCCGTATTCGTTGGTGGGGATACCGCCCATGTGGTAATGGTTGCTGGGCCTCACGGGGCAGAGGTCATCTTTGGGGTCAAGGTTGACGTATCGTTTGAAGAAGTTTCTCACTTCCGGAATCTGTTTCTCGTGCACTTCATGGGGAAGATGTCGCAAATCGATCCATACGTGGGCGATATTGTGATCCGGGTTGGTAATTCCCCGCCCTTCACGGATCTCCGACTCAATGGCCCTTGCCACCAGATCCCTGGGGGCCAGTTCCCTCATTTTGGGAGCGTATTGCTCCATGAACGCTTCCCGGGACCTGTTTCTCAGTATGCCGCCCACCGATCTCAGGGTTTCACTGGCAAGGATACCGGGTCCCACGATGCCGGTGGGATGGAATTGCACGGCTTCCGGGTCCATGATGGGCAAGCCGGCTGAAAGCACCAGGGCCAACCCGTCGCCGGTGTTCTGGCGGCAGTTGGTGGTCACCCTGAAGACCTGGCCGGAACCACCGGCGGCAATGACCGTGGCCTTGGCCAGTATGCGGACGAATTGGCCTTCCTTTTGTCTGAAAACGATGCAGCCGTTGCAGCGGTTGTCTTTTATCAGCAACTCCACGGCCATGCACTGGTTGATGAATTTTACTCCCCGTTTGACGGCCTCCCCCCATTGGGTATCCATAATCCCCTTGCCGGTGCGGTCTGCCTCGAATACGGCCCGAAAGGCGGATGACTCGCCGAAGTTGCGGGTATGTCCCCCAAAGGTGCGTTTGTTCAATCGGCCGGACATATCCCGGGAAAAATGCATGCCCCGGTTTTCCAGCCACAGGATCTGCTCCCAGGCCGATTCGCATATCTTCTTGACAACATTCTGATCAGCAGTGCAGTCAGACCCCTTCCAGGTATCGAACATATGGAAGATAACGGCATCCGTGGGGTCCCGGGGATCCACGGCGGCCAGCCCTCCCTGGGCGGTTGCGGTGTGCGATTTTTGGGGATGGGAGACTTTGGTTAGCGCCGTGATGCGGATCCCCGGCTGCCGCTCCAGCAATTGAGCGGCAACACGAAGACCGGCCCCGCCGGCACCGATCACCAGGACATCACATGTAACGGTTGCTTTCGGTTTCAGATGGGTGTTCATGGGCATCTCTTTCAGATGACGAAAACGAGCTTTATGCCGATCCAGGCAAAGAGTGCCATGACGGCCGCGATCAACAACGTGGATCCGCCGCTTATGAGCCGCGATGAAAGGGGCAGATAGTCCCGGCAGATGCCCACAAGCCCGTATCCGCCGTGATAGAAGACACAAAACATCAGCCCCAGATCCACAAATTTGAAAAAGGGATGGTCCATGCGGCTGATGACCGTTTGTGCGTCGTGGGCTACCATCGGATTCAGGTGCATGAACAGCATGTGTGCCGGAATCATCAGAAAAAGGAACGCGCCGCTGATGCGGTGGAGTTTCCAGAAAATCGAAGCACCGGACGATTTCAGCTTGCGGATGGCCACATAGACCAGGCAAAGGCTCCCGGCCAGGATGTATGTCCAGAACAGCAGGTCCGAGACGCTCTCGGTCCCCAACAGCATGAAAAAGCCCAGAAAAAGAAAGTAGGCCACGGAGAGGGTTACGGTCCATCTCAACGCCAGCGTGTCTTTACGGGTGATGAAAATCTCGTAAAGCATCAACCGCCCGCCGTTCAAGGCGTGAAATATTACCGGAGCCCCCAAGAGCCAGGCCAACAGAACAAATAGGGGGTGTTTCAGGATCTCCATTCTGGCGTCGTAAACATGGGGCGACGTTAAGGCGGAGAGGGTGACCACATGAAAGAGGGCGTAAATCACCAGCAGCAGGCCGCTGATGCGGTGGGCCCAAGCGGCGGCATAGGGCCATCCCTTGACTTGGACAGAGCCCCGCACCGATTGTCTGACTTTGCCGACGGCCTTCCCGACCCCATTTTTACGGAAACCGGATTTCAACATGATCTTCTTTAGCCGTTCTTCCCTTTCTCCCCTTGTTCAAGTCTCTCCACGTATTCGATAAACCTGTCAAGGGCGACATTGATGTGATCCTCAACCATATTTCGGAGTTTCTCCGGATCTGTCCCGGGATTTCGGTACAATCGAAGGATCTCCTTGTGTACTTTCAAAGACTTGTTCAGATCTTCCAAGTAGTATTGGTAATGGAGTGTGTACCAGAGACGTTTCATTCTCAGATGGCGCAGCATTTCCATAAGCAGATCGTTTTCCGAAAGCGCAATAAACCCTTCGTGGTACTTGATATGGTGGTTGTAATAGCCTCTGGGATCTTTGGCTTTCACAGCCGCGGCCATATGGTCCAATGCGCGCGACAGCCGGGTTGCGGTCTCCTCGCGATTGTTGACAAATGCCAGTTTGGCGGCCAGCGCTTCCAGTGCGGCCCGCACCGGAAACTGCGACTTGATTTCCGATTTCGTAACCTTCTTGACAAAGGTCCCTTTTCGGGGAACGATGTCCACCAGACCCTTCTTTTCCAGTTCCCGAAAGGCCTCGCGCAGCGGCGTGCGGCTGATGTCGAAAAGAGACTGCAGCCGGGTTTCCACCAATCGATCACCCGCCTTTATTTCACCTTCCAAAATGGCCTGAATCAGCATTTCAGCGACCTGGCTGCTGATACTCATGGGTTTACCGACCCTGATTCGGTCAGTCATGGTGGTTTGAGGGCTTTCTTTGTTCATTTCGGCCCTGTCTTACGGTTCGTAAAGCTTATCTATGGTGATGGCACTTTCGGGGCAAATCTGGCGGCACAACTCACAAAGGGTACATTCATCTTCGTTTCCGGTATTTATAATCAGCCGACCTTTCTTTTCCAGGAAAATGTTCACCGGGCAGACGGCCGCCAGCTTCTGAGCCATTTTTTTGTCTCCGCATTTGCTTTGATCTATGATGATACGGATAAATTCTCCCACAATTCCACCTCAGTCCAAATGGGGTTGTTTTCATGAAGCAATGGCGGCTGCCATTTCGAGTGTCCGTCTGGCCTGAGCCACCACGGCATAATCAATGAATTTGCCGTCCACCCGGATGGCGGCAAGTCCCTGTTCTTCGGCGGTTTCAAAAGCGGAGACGATTCTTCGGGCGTTATCAATGGCGTCCGGGTCCGGAGAATACAACCGATTGCAGATCTCTATCTGGTTCGGATGAATGCACAGTTTGCCGCCGAACCCCAGTGATTTGCCATATTCCACATCGGCCGAAAACGCTTCCATATCCTTAAGATCGATCATGTAGGGCGTATCGAGGGCCGGGGCGATGCCCGCGGCCCGGCAGGAAAGGGCCAGGCGCGCCCGGGCAAAACAGAGCGCTCTTTCGGCCTTTGCCATTTCGATGCCCATATCGAGGGAATAGTCGGCGGCGCCAAAAGCCAGCGTAAATAGCCTTTGTGTAGGGGTGGCGGCGGAAGCGATTTGAAACGCAAACTCCACGCCCAATGCGGACTCAACCAGGCCGATCACTTTAACGCTTCCCTCTTCCATGCCCCTTTCACGTTCCAGCACCGCAATTTTCGTGTCCATATGCTGAATGTTCGAGGGATCAACAACCTTTGGCAGCATCACCGCGTCCAGGCCCGGAACGATGATCTCTTTTAGATCATCATCGGCCAAACCGGTCTCAATCCCGTTGATCCGGACCATGAGCCGCCTGTCAGCGTGTTTTTCGATGTTGTTTCGGACGGTCCTGCGCGCTGCTTGTTTCTCTCCCAGGGCCACGGCGTCCTCGAGATCCATGATAATCATGTCCGCGTCCGTTTGAACGGCCTTATCCACCCGGTCCGACCGGTTTCCGGGAACAAAGAGGGCGGTACGAACAAACCAAATCGCGCTCACGCTAAGCCTCACCCTCTGTTAAAACCCGTTTGGCCAACACGGCAATGTCTGAAAAGGATTCCGCCACATGGATCCCGGCCTTTCTGAACGTTTCGATTTTGCTTTTGGCGGTGCCCCGGTCACCTTGCACAATGGTGGCTGCATGACCGAAACGGATCCCCGGCATCCGGTCCACGAACCGACCCGCGATAAAGGCAATAATGGGGAGTTTTGGTTTTTGGGTCATTATCATCTCCGCCAGTCTCTCTTCAATTACCCCGCCCGGCTCGCTGAAAAGGACCACGGCCCGGGTATCAGGGTCGGCATCAAACAGGGGGATGAGATCCAGGAAGTTGGACCCGACCACCGGATCCCCGCCAATGCCGATACAGGTGCTCTGGCCGATGCCGTTTTGGGTCAACAGATTGGCGATCTCCGTGGTCATTCCGCCGCTGCGCGATGCGATGCCGACCACGCCGGGCATGTAGGCCTTTTTCACATCGGCCACCGGACCCCCCGCCATACCCAGTTTGACCCGATGGGGCGAAATCAGTCCCAGGGTATTGGGGCCGATCACCCGGGCATCAAATTGGCCGGCCGCCTCCAGCAATTGGATGGTGTCTTTGCGGGGCACCCTTTCCGAGACGATGACCACAAGCCCTATGCCGTTTTCAAAGGCTTCAAGCGCGGCCCCTTTGGCCAGTGACGGCGGTACGGAGATCAATGCCGCATCAGCCGGGTGTGCTTTTACCGCCTGCCGTACCGTGTCGTAAACCGGTATCCCATGCACGGTTTGACCCTTTTTCCCGGGCGTCACGCCGGCCACCACCCGGGTGCCGTAGTCGATCATGTCTTTAGTGAAAGCCGATGCTTCACGTCCGGTGATTCCTTGGACGATGACCCGAGTATTTGCGTCTGCCAGTATTGCCATTCAATGAACCTTCACCTGTCTATGGTCTGATATTCGCCTAAAACCCGTTCCACCGCGATCTTTGCCGCTTCATCAATTGAAACGGTCCGGTCGCAGAACCGCACGCCGTATTTGGTGAGTATTTTGGCCCCTTCATCTTCCCAGGCGCCCGGGATCCGAAAAACCGCCACCGTATCGCCGGGATCCAAACCCGCTTCCAAAATGCCCTTGATGATGCCGCGGGCCACCAGATCCACACGGGTGTTGCTCACCACGTTCATGATCACCGCCAGCTTTTTAACGCCGGGTTTTGTCAACAGGTGACGGGTAAGCTCTTTCACCTTAAGGACGGAGGGATTGCCGCCGATTTCGCAGTAATTGGCCGGTTTGCCGCCGTGGGCCGAAATGGCGTCAAAGGCGGTCAGGGAGGCACCACCGCCGCCGATGATGAGGCCAAGATCGCCATCGAATTCGATCACCCTTCCGGCCACGCCGCGATGATCCAGCTGATCGATCAGAGCGGCCTTTTTTTCAAATTCCGATTGATTTCGTGAGGACTCGAAACGTCGGGTGTCCTTCTCTATTTCAGCCATGTCCTTATGCCGGAACAGCGCGTCTTCATCCACATCAATATGGCAATCCAACGCCACCAACTGTCCCGACCCCGTCAAAGCCAGCGGGTTGATCTCGGCGATGGTGGCATCATAGTCCGCAAACAGTCGAGCCAGACACGATAATGCATTTCCCAGCGCCAGCAGCAACCGACCCGTCACGCCCGTCTCCGCCACAATGGCCCTTGCCCTGTAATCGGGGAGCCCCTCCCGCAGGGAGAAATGTTCCTTTCGCACCTCGCCAGGCGCCTGTTTCGCGATGGCCTCGATGTCGACACCCCCCCGGGAGGAAAATATTGCAACGGGCAATTTGGCCACGGTGTCGTAGGTGATGGCCATGAAGTATTCCTGTTGAATTTCCGCTTTCGGCTCCACCAGTACGCGAGTGGCGCGATAGCCGCGGATTTGGTTTGACAGGAGGTATCTGATTTGTTCGGATGCTTCCTCCCGGCTGTGGGCGAATAGGATTCCCCCGGCCTTTCCACGCCCCCCAAGGGGAATCTGTGTTTTCACCACCACCGGAAAATCGAGCCCAAAAAGGGGTTCGTCGGACGCGGTTGCCAACACACCATCGGGAATGCTGAAGGCGTGGTTTTTCAGGATTTGTTTTGATTCGTATTCGAGTAGTCTCAATGTGTTCATCCTTTTACACAATGATGTCGAAATATACATTGTCGACAGTAACAATGTCAACCAAAAGATTTTCCTTTTTCTGAAAATCTCAAATCATTGGCCCATTGTGCTCCGGTGTGGCATCGGTTCTCGCGGAATCGCTGAATAGGCCCAAGACAACTCTCCACCGGTCCTTGGGATAAGAATCCTTGCAATGCCACATAAGATTTTGTATCAAAATCTCTCAGAAGGAAGTATCCGGCCAATAAAATAACCGAGGGGAAGGAGATTATGTCATGGCGCATTTTTCGCAAGAGCTCTTTCAGCGCGTAGAGGGCATCTATGGGAGCATTCTGGCACATCCCTTTGTGAAAGGACTTACGGATGGCTCACTGAGTGAGGAGGCGTTTCGATTTTACGCGGTGCAGGATGCCTTGTATCTACAGGATTATGCACGGGGGTTGTCCCTTCTGGCGGCAAAGTCCCCGGATGATGATACAATGGTCATGTTCAATGAACATGCCAAAAACGCCTGTGTGGTGGAGCGGGCCCTGCACGGTAGCTTTTTCGCCAAATGGGGCCTTTCGCCTCGGGATGTCTATGCCACGCCGAAGGCGCCCAACAACGTTTTATATACCTCTTACCTGATGCGCGTCGCATTTGAGCGACCGTTTCATGAAGGGTTAGGGGCGTTTCTCCCATGTTACTGGATTTACTGGGAGGTGGGCAAAGAACTGGAGCGAAAGGGGTCGCCTGTCCCCATTTACCAGTCCTGGATTGATACGTATGCGGGCGACGCGTTTGCTGATATCGTAAAGCAGGTGGTGACCCTCACGGACAAGACCGCCGAAACCCTGGCATCAGCGGATAAAGAGCGGGTGGCAGAGCATTTTGTTATGACCTCACGTTTCGAGTATATGTTTTGGGATATGGGCTATCGCCAACAGGCCTGGGATGTCTAAGGATCTGGTCCGTAAGATCATTTAGAGAACAGGGAATCCACGGAACCGGCGCAAGCGGGAAGCTTCTTTGGGAATGTGAACATGAAAGATGGAGGCGAATCAATTGTCAGACAGAACATTTAAGGCAGCCACGGTACTGGCGGCTTCAAGCCACCGAAGCAAGGAAGAAACAATTGAAAAGGTGTTTTCCATGATGGGCCGGGCCGCGGAAGCGGGGGCAGCGCTTGTGGTATTTCCTGAAATCTTCGTGCCCTATTATCCCTGGTGGATCTGGATGGCGGTCAACAATCCCCAAAGACTGGAACTTTACCGCCAGCTCCACGACAATTCCATTGAAGTGCCCGGACCGGACATCCAACGGCTGGCGGATGAAACGGCACGTTTGGGGATTCATGTCTCTTTGGGGATCAATGAGAAGGAAGGCGGTACCCTTTACAATTCGCAGGTGATGATTGACCACAAGGGTCGGTTGCTCGGCAAACGCCGCAAACTCATGCCCACGGGTGAGGAAAAAACCGTCTGGGGCTGGGGTCACGGAAATGATCTGGTCGTATATGAGACCCGTCTGGGAAAAATAGGCGCCCTCATCTGTTATGAGCATTCCATGGCACTGAGCCGGTTTGCGCTCTATGCCATGGGTGAGCAGATACACGTCGCCAACTGGCCCGGTGCCAATTTTAAAAGCCAGCCACGGGACCGGTCACGGATCATTGATGCCGCCATGCGCCACACTGCTTTTGAAGGACAGGTCTTCGTGATCTTTTCCTCCTCAATGCTCTCACAAAAGGAAGTGGATTATTATCATGAGCTGGATCCAAGCACCCGGAATACCCTTCGGCCTGGCGGGGGGATCGCCGGAATCGTCGACCCTCTGGGAAACTATATCGCCGGACCCGTTGAGCATGAAGAGAGTGTGCTGGTGGGAGGGATAGACCTGGATGTCATTACCAGTGCCAAGCATATGGTGGACGCGGTGGGGCATTATCATCGGCCTGATGTTTTTTCGCTTAAGGTGGATCGTCGGCCAAAACCAGCGATGGAGACCCATGCCGATGCGCCTGAACCTGTTAACCGGGATCAGCCCGGAGAAAGTGAGGAGATGGCCTGAAGGCCAAATAATGGATGATTGTACGGCAGTTTCGGGTGTCTAACCATCAAAAAAGGAGGACGTAAAAACGAAGGCGAAAGAAACGGCTCTTCAAAAGATCATCAAAGAACCTGATGTCAAGAATGTGGTCATCGCAGGGTTTTTGACGAATTTCTGTGTTGAAAGCACCGCCCGCACGGCCTACGACAAAGGGTATGGCGTAACCGTTATCAAAGATGCAACCGCAGCCAACTCAAAGGAGTAACAGAGCTATGTGGAGGAGAAGATTGTTCCTCTCCTGGGACATGTCTTGTCCACGGATCAGTTTCTCAGCCAACTGGAAGCATAAGACTCGGTATTAAGCAGCCGTTTGGACCGTTACGGTTCCGGAAAAAAAAGGACCTGCTTTGGCAGATCCTCTCTTGTGATCTTACCATCGGGTTGAAATCAGGAACCCGGGAAGATTCCGGGGCCCCGCTGTCTAAAGGGTCGGCGGGGTGCGTACCTTTGTTGCCTGTTCAAAGGCATGGGCCATACGGAGCAGCCTGGTTTCCTCAAACGGCCTGGCGACCATCTGGAAACCGATGGGAAGGCCCGTACTGCCGTAGCCCGCGGGCACGGTAATCGCCGGATATCCAACGACGCTGATGGGATCACAGTCTTTAATAAATGTCAGGAAGGTGTTCACTTTCTTTCCTTCGAGATCTGTCTCCATGTCCTCGCCGATTTTGGAAGCGGGCAGGGGGGTCGTGGGAAGGAGAAGCGCATCAACATCGCTAATGGCCTCTTTGAAACCGGAGATCATCCTGTTTCGATCCTCCCTGACGGACCTGGCGTAGACGTATCCCGGCACGGGTTTGGATTTTGGTGTGCCGATCTGTCCCCCCAAAACCCCTTTGACGTCCGGCCCCATCTGATCAAGATATTCCGCGATGGTGGCTTTCGGATTGAACGCCCTGAGATAGTTTTCCAGCAGGTAGATGCATTCGGCCAGAACAATGCTGAATCCCGTGGGAGTTGCCAAATCCATGTTTTTTACTTGAACATCCTTCACCACCCCTCCCATGTCCTGAATTTGACGAATTGCATCATTGATGGTTTTCCGGGTTTCAGAGTGAATGCCCTCAAAGAAATACTTCCTGGGAACACCGAATCGTTTGCCTTTTAGCCCACCTTTCACAGAAGATACGTAATCGGGAACGGAGTCTGACGATGATTCCGGATCCCTGGGATCCTTCCCTGCCATTACTTTCAGGAGCAACGCGGAATCCATGACCGTTCGTGTCATGGGGCCTATCACGTCACGCGTGAAGGAAAGGTACATCATACCGCCTCTTCCGACTCTCCCCAAGGTCGGTTTCAGCCCCACAAGATTACAGAGGGAGGCGGGGATTCTCACCGATCCGCCGGTATCGGTCCCTATGGCGCCGGCACAGAAACCGGCGGCCACGGCAGCGGCGGATCCGCCGCTGGACCCACCCGGGATCCTTAATGGATCGTAGGGATTGCGGGTGGGACCGTAAAAGGGGTTATTGGTGGTGATGCCAAAGGCAAATTCGTGCATGTTGGTTTTGCCCAAAATGATGGCCCCGGCCCCTTCAAGTTGATTGATGACATGCGCGTTGGTGGGCGGGGTCCAGGAGGCGAGGATTTTGGATCCTCCGGTGGTCCTGATGTCCTTTGTGTCCAGGTTGTCTTTCACGGCCACGGGAATACCATGTAGAGGGCCTTTGAATCTCTGCTGTTTGGCGGATTTGTCAAGCGCCTCTGCCTGTTTGAGCGCGGCTTCACCGGCGACCGTGATATATGCGTTGATCCCTTTACGGCCCCCGAATTGTTGGATACGCCCCAGGTAAAGTTCAACCAGCTTTCTGGAGCTGGTTTCCCCGTTTCGTATCATTTTGGCCAATTCGACCAGCGACCTTTGAGCCAAAGCGTCCTTCGAAACAGCCCCTCCCCATGCCGGATCTCCCATGGCGCCTGTCAGGACCAGTCCGGCTCCCGCTGCCAGGGCGGTCTTCACGAAAGTTCTACGATCCATATCCAATGATTTCTTATCCATTGCGTTCCTCCCCTTTCCTCTTTTGGTTAAGGGCCAAAAACGGGGAATGTCCCCCCCATCCACATACCTGGAATAGAGGAGACCACAAAAGAAAAGGCTTTGTATATCCCCAATTCTGGGGATGCAAAAAGGGAATCGGGTGGTGGAAAGACCGTTTGGGAAGATTCCCTTTTTCAGCGACGGCAAGTCTGGAAATCGGTTTCAGAAACTGAAGTCCACAAGGTCCGCCATCAGGGCGAAAATGAGTTCTGTCCGATTGGTTACATCCAGTTTGGCGAAGAGGTGCTTCATATGGGTTCGAACGGTGGAGAAGGCGATTTTGAGAAGATCAGCGATTTCCCGATCCGTGAACCCCTTACAGACCAGAAGGGCGATGTCCGTTTCCCGGGGACTCAACCCATGTCTTGTCACGAGAAGATCCCTGTCAACGGCTTTGGCGGAAGGTCGGGTGGCCATGACGGCATTGTGAGGCAAACCGTTATGGGGTGAAACAAAATGAAGATGGGAGAGTGAATAGGGCCCCCATTCCGTTTGCAGAAGCCGGCCGTTTCCCAGGGAGCGGGTGGACTCCAAGAAGGCCGCGTAGGAAGGTTTCGGCAACTCCTCTTCGATGGCTCTCGCCCGGGCGTTTCGGTGAAGGAGCCGTCCGTTTTCGTCGAACAAGAACACCGCTGTTCGGCTGGTCTCGATAACCTTTTCCCACAGGATTTCCCTGTTTCGGGTCTCGGCGAGAATGCGGGCGTTTTTAAGGGCATTCCTGAAATGGGGGAGGATCGTATCCAGAAGCCGAGCCTCCCTCGGTCCGAAATCCGGGCGGTGTTTTGATCGCCATATTCGAAGATCTCCGATGTTGAGATTACCATCGTAGGCATAGAGGTTGATCCCGTGATGAAGACCGTCAACCATCAAAAAATCATTGAAAAACTCCGTCTTTTCAAGCGCCTTCTGGGCCATTACCTCACAGACCAGAGTCGCTTTTCGCCTTTTCTGGAGGATTGGCGTGATGGGATCGCGGAATCGAAAATAGGTTTGGTATCGCCGCAGGTTTTCAGGGGTCATGTTCAGAAATATGACGTTATCGAAGAACCGATTCCCCCGGTTCCAAATGAAAGAGGCGAGAAAATCGGCGCGGAGAAGCTCAAGCAGGTCCTGGGCAATGCTCCTTCGAAGTTGGTCCGGATCCCCGGTGCAGGAAAGCTTTTCGAAGATCCCCAGCAAGAGGTTCACCTCGGCGCTGTTCAGTGACTGGAGCGCATTGGACATGCCCTGGACTCCTGTTTGACGGTGGGTGGTTAAACCATGGTGTTATTATATGGGTAGGCATATGTTTTTCAACATTTCATTTGGGTGGCCGGAAAAAGAGGCAGCATATCAGGCAAATACCCCGGAAACCGGGTCGCAAAGAAGAAGTATCCCGACAGTTGAACCCCGTCATCCGAGAAATGCCGTCAGCAAGGTGATGCATGCAAGTCACACATCATATCGGCTGGCATCAAATGGGAACTCTAAGTCTGGGGAATGGCCACAAAATGTTGGGCCTTTCAAGCAAGCCTGGACACTGCTTTGAAATGAATGGCGGTGGGTAGATGTGGCTGATATGCCCATCCACGACCACCTGACATACCTGAAGTATTTGCGGGTCGTTCCTTATACGGCGTGGCGTGCGTGCGGCTATTTGGGAACATGGAGAGCGTGCCTTCTTCCGACTCGAATCTTTTCATCTCAGGGTTATAGAGCGCTCTTCCTTTCCTCCATGCGTCTGACGGACGCAGAAATGATTTTTCCGGAAACAACCATGCCCACCAGAAGTACCATTAGAACCGCAAATACACCGATATACCGCAAAATCAACGTTCCAATAATCCACGTCCAGTTATCTTTCACGATAATTATGGTCGTGCCGTTTTCGTATTCCTTTGAGATGGTGATGGAATGCCACGGCAATGCCCCGTCATCTTCAATATAGGTCGCATCTTTCCAGTCACGAAATTTGGTATCCGGCACATTTTTCAATCGTTCCATGTAAAACGAAACCACTTCATCATGGGACAGCTGAGTTTTCATCTCCAGCCGGGCATCTGTTTTCAGGTTTTCGTGCCTCTTGCTTACCAGAGGTGCCCCAAGGAAATCCTCGGCGCTTGAGGTTGCGGGAATTGTGAATAGAACAAGCAATAGAATAGCTGCTTTTTTCATATGTTCATCTCTCCTGTATTGAAGTCTTTTGTCATAGAAAGGTTTAGTCAAACATGGCGATGAACATGCCAGCCGCTGCAGCCGATCCGATAACACCGGCAAGATTGGGTCCCACGGCGTGCATCAGCAAATGGTTAGACCGATAATATTTAAGCCCTTCCATCTGTGAAACCCTTGCCGCCATGGGGACTGCAGATACGCCCGCAGAACCGATTAGAGGATTGATCTTTTCTTTTAGGAAAAGATTCATGATCTTAACGGTGACGATACCGCCAATGGTGCATACAGCAAAATCCACCAACCCAAGACCAAATATAAATAGCGGCTTCCAGCTCAGGAACTTATCCGCATGCATGGTAGCACCCACTGAAACGCCCAAAAAAATTGTAACAATATTCATCAGAGAATCCTTCGCAGTACCTGTCAATCGTTCCACCACACCGCTTTCCTTCATCAAATTTCCAAGCATGAACATTCCCATCAGTGGGATTACTGAAGGCACAAGAAGAGCGATGATGCCGGAAGTGACAAGCGGAAAAAGAATTTTCTCCTGACGGGATACAGGTCGTAATTGACGCATTCGGATCCTTCTTTCCTCCGGATTTGTCATCAGCTTCATGATGGGCGGTTGCATAAAAGGCACCATAGCCATATAGGAATAGGCTGCCAGCGCGTTGGCGCCGAGTAGCTGAGGTGCTAGATGCTGTGTAAGATAAATAGTAGTGGGACCATCAGCACCCCCAATGATGCTGACTGATGCAGCTTCTTTGAGAGTAAAACCGACCAGGACAGTACCAGTAAACGTAATAAAAACTACCAGTTGAGCACCAGCACCGATGAGAAGAGTCTTTGGGTTGGCAATGAGGGGACCAAAATCTGTCATGGCCCCCAGTCCTAGAAAAATGACACAGGGAATGACTTCCCATTTAAGGCCGTATTTGTAAAAAACCTCAATAAGAAGAGGATGGCCATGTGAATAGCCCATCAGGGGAACTAGAGGAAAGTTGACAATAAAGATCCCAAATCCGATGGGGAGCAAAAGCAGCGGTTCATATTTTTTGGCAATAGCCAGATAAATGAACAAACTTCCCACGCCCCACATAAGGATAATATTCCATTGAAAGTTGTAAATTCCCGTTGTGTGGAGCGTTCCATACAACATGTCCAGAATTTCATTGACGGTCATGACAGACCTCCTCTACCATAAATCAAAACCATGGGAACGTTTTAATTAATCAATGGATTAAATCGCTCGAATGATGCTATTTCCCGGAAACGCTCTTGTCAAGTGTTTTTTCTATCATGCAGGATTAATTCTGTGCGCTTATAATTTTACGAAGTTATGCAGAACGGCCTTTCAATCTTAAATAAGCGATCCGAAAAGGCCTATATTTCCTGAAAATCCTTTTGGGCTATTGCGGCTATAGGATTTTTGGGCTATAAGGCTTCAAAGTAAATTATTTAAATGCTGATATTTTTTCCATAGCGCTGCTGTTTTTTATTAATAATGGGAGAAAAAAATGCGGAAAGCTGAAAAAAGAGCAGAGATCTGCAAAACCGCTACGAAACTTTTTGTCAAAAAAGGGTTTGAAAAAACCACCATAAGGGATATTGCCAGAGAAGCAGGAATAAACAGTGCATCGATTTACTATTATTTCGAAGACAAGGAGTCGGTTCTTTATGAAATTCTGATTGAGATTATGGATCGGAGCCTCGACCAATTGCGTGAAATAGTGAACCATGAGATCAGCTTAAGAGAAAAAATCTACGCCATTATAAGAATGCACACAGAGATATATGGACTAGATACGATCAGCATGGAGCTAATCGTCCATAACCAGAAATCCATAAGCCCTGAACATTGGGATGAGCTAAAATCCAAGCAGAAGGAATATGCTAAAATCGTTGCCGGCATTCTCTCGGAGCTGAAAAAGGAAGGCAAAATTATTGATATTGACCCGATGGGATGCACATTTTCACTTTTTGGAATGATCCAAACGTCGTACCGTTGGTACAAACCTGATGGACCAATTAATCCGAATCAGCTCTCGGATATGTTTATTCAGATTTTTACAAAAGGCGTTTTCTACGACTAATTCTCTTTCTGAGCAATGGCGGAGATCTTTTTATGAATAAAAGGCATACAAATTTTAGTCAAATTCAGGCCGTGTTCCAAACCTCATTCTAAATCCAGTTCCTTGCAGCGTTCTCCGTTTACTCGTCTGCAGTATCAACGGTTATTCTTCTGAAAAAAATACGACTACCTCCTCTTCGGGGATCGGTTGTGGTAACCTGATTTTCTTGACTTCAATCATTTCCATTCCCGCAGTAAATTCCGTGTCAATTTTTATTGGATTGAAAAAGCCCTATCTTCTAAATCGCCCCCTTTTTCTCTATTTGAGAGTCCGCTCCAGAGCCAAAAAACCAAAATCTAGAGAGCGCTTTCACCATAACATGTCGAAATAAGAAGATATTTCCCTAAGGCGTTTAACCCATAGAAAATAATTTCGAAAACAGCAAAAAAAGTACTTGACAAGAGTGTTTCCGAAAAATATGATCACTCATACGAATTAATCGTTTGATCAATTAAATTTCTCAAGCGATTACTTGCTTGGTTCATAATATGGGTTCCGTTATGCCGAAAAACCAAAAACGAAAAGAGATCTGCAAAACAGCCAAGAAACTCTTCGGTAGGAAGGGTTTCGAAAAAACCACCATAAGGGATATTGCCAGAGAAGCGGGGATAAACAGTGCATCGCTTTACTATTATTTTGAGGACAAGGAGTCGGTTCTTTATGAAATTCTGATTGAGATTATGGATCAGAGTCTAGGTAAATTGCACAAAATTGAGACTAGTGAAATTGGTCCAAAAGAGAAGATCTATGCAATCATAAAGATGCACACCGAGATATATGGGATAGACACGATAAGTATGAAATTGATTCTCCATAACCAGAAGTCCATAAGCCCTGAACATTGGGATGAATTAAATGTAGATTGTCGAGGTTTTATCCCGAAGAATTGTCATGGTTTTTTACCTTCTTAGGTTGAGTTGAAGCCCGGCGATAATGAACCGCCAGGCTTCGAGT
>JANQDY010000126.1 GCA_028278625.1 Thermodesulfobacteriota bacterium | reverse complement strand
ACAAAAGAGAGCCCCAACAGGGCATAGATGGAACCTTCACCAATGCCCCCTAAAATCGTCTGCAACAACCCCAGTATCACGATGAAACCTCTTTTTTTCTCTTTTGCATCACCGTCATGTCTTCCATGGGTCCTTCGCTACACGATTGTGGGCAGTACACAATAGTTGACCGCATCTATAACGCCCTTGTCCGTGATCTTCCATTTGGGGCTGGTGCTCAACGACAGGAACGCCAGATGCATGAATGGCGCGTGGGCTTTGCACTCTAGCTTTTCCCTGGCCAGTTGGGTTAAGGACGCCATTTTGAGGGTCAGTTCAGCGGCGCTCAATTCATCGGTCATGAGACCGCCAATCCGAAGGGGGAGTTCGCCGATGACCGTACCCCCGTTCACCAACACCAGCCCCCCTTGCAGCTCGATAATGCGATTCACCGCCAGGGCCATGTCTTCATAATTGGTGCCCATGACGATGATATTATGGGTGTCGTGGCTGACCGTTTCCGCAATGGCGCCTGATTTCATGCCAAATCCCTGAACAAAGGAGGCGCCGATATCCGACTGGCCATGCCTTCCCACCACGGCGATTGGCAGCAAATCCGCTTCAAGGGACGGTTGTACGTACCCTCGTTCCTGGTCCATGTCCGCCTCCACCGCTTCGGTGAGGTTCTGGTCCAAAATGAGGCCGATACAGCGGACCTTGACCCGCTGCCCGGTGGCGCAGGGCACCATGAGATCCCGGGCCGTAACGGGCTTTCGATGCACCGAGTGTTTCACGTAATCCGGGTATGTGTAAGGCGGCAGGTCCAAAAGGAGACGTCCGTCCTCCGCCACAAGACTGCCCTTTAAAAACACCTGGGACACATTCATATCTTCCAGTTTTCCATCGATAACGGCAATGTCGGCCAGCTTTCCCGGTGCCAGAGCGCCGATTCGGTCAAGTCCCTGCCAGGTGGCCGCATTGATGGTGGCCATCTGGATGGCGGCTACCGGGTCAACGCCCCTTTTGATGGTCCGGCGGATGATGTCGTTCATGTGGCCGGTTTCGGCAATATCCTCCGCCAGCATGTCGTCGGTGGCCAGAATGGCCCGGCGCGGATCCATCCCTTCTTCGGTGACGGCGCGAATGCATTCCGGCATGTTCCGCTGGGTGGATCCTTCCCTCATGAGCATATAGACCCCATAACGGAGTTTTTCAACCGCTTCCTCCTTGGTGGTGGTCTCATGACAGGAGATATCGGTGCCACCGGCGATGACATGTGCGGCCAGTTCCCTGCCAAAGAGCTCGGGAGCGTTTCCATCCACCTTCTGCCCCCTCTCCCGCGCGTAGACCGTGCTGACGATGGTGTCCCTGAAAACGCCCGGGTTGTGTTGAAAGACGTATTTTGCGGCACTTATCCCTTGAGTCTCTCCAATCCCCGATACCGTTGGGTAGCTTAACATACCCGGGATGTCTTTTGAGTCTATGTCATAACCGGCCGTCTCGAGGCCCGGGGAGTCGGGGGTCAACGCCGGCACACGGGTATGCACATGTTGGGGCATGAGAGCCGCTTCATCACACATGGCCTTAATGCCCGAAGGTCCCATTACATTTCCAATCTCATGGGGATCGGATATGAGACAGGTGGTACCGGTGGGGATGGAGAGTCTTGAAAATTCCGTGATGGTCAGCATGGCGCTTTCAAAGTGCATATGTGAATCTATGAAGCCGGGACAGAGATACTTGTCTTTCATGTCATAGACCCTGGTACTGCTCCCAATCAACGCCTTGCAGTCGCCCACCATCAGGATGATCTCACCCAGAATGGCGATATCGCCCTCATATGTTTCACCGGTGATGACGTTCACGATCCGGCCGCCTTTAAGGACAACATCCGCATATTGCTGGGGATCCATCAATACATCCACCGCCTTCTGTCTTTCACTCACGAGCTTCAGGCCATCGATATCCCGCTCTTTTAAAGGATCCATGAGAACAACCTCCTTCGTTAATGGGTGTATTCCAAGTTCCCCGGCCATGTTGCCGGCCAACCGCTCCGCGTTATTGACGGCACCTTACGGAAATTGGTCTAGAAAGAAACAACAGGGCAGGCAACTGGGCGCCGCCTGGTGGATATCTTGAGCAAAATGGATGCCACACACCATCCGATTCCCCGTCAGTCACCGAAAAATTCGAGTGATGGCACCTAACAATTTGGTTTTATTGTCAATAAATGTTCTGTTTTCTGATGCTGAAAGGGCTTAGCGCTTTGGGAATGCACCGTGGCACTTGAAATCCCAAGTCTTTTAAGTCGATTCTGAATTACTTTCGATACAATTTTGAATTATTTTCAAATGGCAGATTCGTTCTGCGGTTTTATGGCACCGTGCTTTTTCATGAGCCGGTAAGCCCGGGGCTGGCTGATATTGAGGGCCCTGGCCACCTTGTAGGAACTGCCCCAGTTTTTCCGTGCTTCCAGAACCAGATCCCGCTCTACCGCCAGCAATGCCTCGTCCAGGGAGCCCTTTTTACGGGCGGGCCCGGAAAGGGGGTTCCTTTTCGTTGTCAGTGAAAGGGGCAGATTCTCTAAAGAGATGATCGGGGCCTGGGTGGTGATAATCAGACGTTCCACCATGTTTTCCAATTCACGCACATTCCCCGGCCAGGAATAGCCGGTCATCACGGAGATGGCTTCCTCTGAGAATTTGCGTTCTTTCTTGTAACGCCCGCAGAATTTGTTGAGGAAGAACTGGATCAGCGGAAAAATGTCCTCTTTTCTTTCCCGCAAAGGCGGCACTTTGATCTCGATGGTATTGAGACGGTAATAGAGGTCTTTTCTGAAGCCGTCGCTCTTCATGAGTTCATGGATGTTCCGGTTGGTGGCGGATAGTATCCGGCAATTCACGGTTCGATACCGTGTTCCGCCAACCGCGATGAACTTCCTTTCCTGAAGCATTTGCAGCAGCTTTGCCTGGAGGTGAAGGGGGATATCGGCAATCTCGTCCAGAAAAAGCGTTCCGCCGTCCGCCAGCTCCACCAGCCCCATTTTTCCCCTGGGATCCGCTCCGGTAAAGGCCCCGGGCGCATACCCGTACAGCTCCGATTCCAGAAGCTGGTCCGGCACGGCCGCGCAATTAACGGTAATGAAAGGGCCGTTTTTTCTTGAACCGGTCCGATGGATATATTTGGCCAGCACGCCTTTCCCGGTGCCCGTCTCCCCCACAATGAGAACCGAGGGGTCCACATCCGCTATCTTTCTGGAAAGATGGAGCACCTCCCTGATCGGTTTGCTGTGAGCCACGAAGTCATAGTAGAGTTCCTCATCTCTGAGATTCTGAACTTCCTGTTTGTATCGCAGCAACAGTCTTCTGGTTGCCTTGAGATCGTTTTTGATTTCCTCCAATTTTGGGATATCCCGAAGGTTTTCGACCACCATTTCAAGATTCCCTTCACGGTCGAAAACCGGGGTCACCGTGGCCAGCAGCTTCCGGCCGGTGTTGGTTGTCTGCTCATAAGTGGCTGTTTTTTGGGTCTTAAGCGCAATGGGGCTAATGGGCGGATACCAGTATCCTTTTTGGGTACATTCGGCAACGGTTTTCCCGATCATCTCCTCTGGTTTGACACCGTAATGCCGTTCGCAGGCCTGGTTCACATAGAGGATCACCCCATCACCGTTGATGACGAAAAGCTCATCATACATGTGATGAAGGATCTTCAACAACGTGCCCCGGTCCGGGTATGGGGGTCTTGAGGCGGACACTTTGATTTACATTCCCTGAGAGCTCATGCTATATTTGATTCCAAACCACGGAATACCCGTTAGGGAAAGGATTCTACCATGAAGAAGATTGCGTTCATAGCCTGTTTTTCACTCCTTTTGTCTTTAAACATGATCAAGCCGGTCATTGCTGAAGAAAAAGCCGTCCGTATCGGATATCTTCAGAGCGATATTCACCAGCTGGCCTGCTGGGTGGCCCTTGAAAAAGGGTTTTACCGACAGCACGGGGTTGATGCGGGGGTGGCGGGCATTTTCAAGGCGGGACCAGAGGAGATGAGCGCCTTTGCGGCGGGAGCCCTGGACATGGGGTACGTGGGGGAAGCGCCGGCCACAACGGCGGTGGCAAATGGCGCAGCCAAGGCCACGGTGCTGGCCCAGGTCAATACGGAAGGGTCCGCCATCGTCGTGAAAAAGGATTCCCCCATTCAGAAACCGGGGGATCTCGCGGGAAAAACCGTCGCCATACCCGGCCATTCCACGGTGCAGGACTTTCTGCTTCAAAAAGCCCTCGTGAAATTCAAGGTGGATTCACAAAAAGTATCCATCGTTGTTCTGAAGCCCCCTGAAATGATCGGTGCCCTCAAAACCGGTCAGATCGATGCGTTCATTGCCTGGGAACCGTATCCCGCCAAGGCATGCACAATGGGGGTGGGACAGGTCCTGATCGCTTCCAGCCAGATCTGGGAGCATCATCCCTGTTGCGTCCTGGTGTCAGATGACGGTTTTCATAAGCTTCGACCGAAAGATGTGGAGGGGATGGTCAGGGCCCACGTGGACGCCACTGATTTTATCAATCAACACCCTGATGAAGCCGTAAAAATCGGAATGAAGTATACCGGCATGGATGAAGAGACCGTCCGGCTCGCCATGAAGAACGTGAATTACACATACGAACTGAGCATTGACGGTGAAATAGAGTATGTGGATTTTCTCTCAAAACTGAAGTATATCGATGTGCCCAATGCGGAAGCTTTCGTAAGCCGGTTTATCGATGCCAGGGTCCTTGAAGAAGTCGTCGGTAAATGAGGTTTGACCGCTACATTCTGATTCTCGTTCTCCTTGTGCTGTGGCAGGCACTTACCGGCCTCAAGGTGATACCGAACCATTTGCTCCCATCTCCCGCTGACATTTTGATGGGATTAAAAGACCTGCTCACGGTGGGCATGCCCCCAGGGCATTTGCTGCCCAAGCACATTCTTTACAGCCTTTGCCGGGTCACCCTCGGGTTTTTGATTGCCGCGATTTTGGGGATCCCCCTGGGGCTGGTGATGGGCTGGTCACCCCGCCTGAGACGGATTGTCAACCCCCTTGTGGAGCTGATACGGCCCGTCCCGCCCCTGGCCTGGATACCCATTGCCATATTATGGTTCGGCATTGGCATGAAATCCGCCGCCTTCATCATTTTTCTGGGTGCCTTTTTTCCCATTTTGCTCAATACGGTTTCAGGGGTTCTGGCCATCAACCCCATCTATTTCGAGGCGGCCCGGACCTTGAACGCCGATAATAAAGATGTTTTTTTCAAGGTTCTGATTCCAGGGTCGATCCCGGCCATTTTCGTGGGCATGCGCATCGGCGTGGGGATCGGCTGGATGACCCTTGTGGCAGCGGAGTTTACCGGGGTCAAAACCGGTTACGGCTTGGGATACATGATCATGACGGCCCGGGACATTCAAAGGCCGGATGAGATAATGGCGGGCATGCTGGTCATCGGACTGATCGGTTACCTCATCAACGAGGGACTCAAAGGGTGTGAAAGAAAATTCGTAAAATGGCGCACATAGAAAAAACAATTATCGAATTTCGGAATGTGAGTTTCGGGTTTCCAGAGGAGAAACTTGTTCTCAGGGAAATGTCCCTCTCCATTAAAAAGGGGGCCTTCTATCTGGTTCAAGGGCCGTCAGGGACGGGAAAATCGACATTTCTTCGTCTCATCAACCGCCTTGAAGAACCGTTGTCAGGTGATATCCGGTTCAAAAACAAACGCCTTACCGACTACCATCCGCCCCACCTTCGCCGGTCACTGTTGTACATTCAGCAGACACCCACCGCGGTGGACGGTTCTGTGAGACATAACCTTCTGCTGCCATTTTCTTTTAAACAGCATCATCGGCTTCCAAAACCTGACGGGGAGCGAATCGAAGCTTTGCTCAGGGATGTGCGACTTGACGGTGTAAAAATGAACGACCATGCCCGGGCCCTTTCGGTGGGACAGCTGCAGCGCCTTTGTCTGGTGCGCGGTCTGCTTCTGAATCCGGAAGTGCTGCTTTTGGACGAGCCCACCAGCGCCCTTGACCCCGAAAGCGCACATGCCGTGATGACGACCCTTGAAAGAATCAATCGCACCTCGCACTTGACCATTCTGGCCGTGACCCACAAAGGGGCGGAAGCGGAAAATATGCCGTGCCGATATCTGCACCTGAAAGACGGGCGCATCAGGGAGGATCAATGAGCGGCAACGTCCTTGAAATCGGGCCCTATCAGCTCCTTCTGGCATTGGTGTTCGTTCTTGGGGCCGGGGCCACGTCTCTGTACCATGGCCTGAGGCTGGAGAAAGATCTTTTGGTGGGGACCGTCCGCAGCTTCGCACAGCTCTTTCTTCTGGGATACGTACTGAAATTCGTGTTTCAATTCAATTCCGTGTGGCTGGTGATGGCGGTTTTCCTGGTCATGATCGTATTTGCCACCCAGATCATTCGAAGCCGCATCAAGGAAAAGCAGGTGGCCTTTTTCTGGCCCATGCTGTTTTCCATGACCGTCAGCTATACAATGGCAGCCATACTGATCACCGGTGTGATCATCGGCGCCAAGCCATGGTGGAAACCCCAGTATTTCATACCGTTATCCGGTATGCTCATCGGCAATTCCATGAACGCCGTGGCCATTTCCCTGGATCGGCTGCTGGGTGATCTGAAAGAGCGGCGACAGGAGGTGGAAATGATGCTCTCTCTGGGTGCCGATTATCGTGAGGCGGCAAAGGAAATGGTTCGAAGCGCCATGCGCGCCGGCATGATCCCCGCCATCAATTCCATGATGGCGGTGGGCGTGGTGTTCATTCCCGGCATGATGACCGGCCAGATTCTGGCCGGGGCGGACCCGTTGATCGCAATCCGTTACCAGATGGTTGTGATGGTCATGCTGGTCGGCGCAACGGCCATGCTCTCTCTTTTGGGGGTCCGTATCGTGCTGCGCCTCTGTTTCGGACCCGCCCAGCAACTGTTGTTGCGACCGAAAAAGGGGGGCCGCAAGGGTTGAGAATCGTTTATGGGATTGGAAATAAAGGGCATTTCAAAACATTTTGAAGAGAGACAAGGGGATGGGCGCATTCAGGTGCTGGATGACATCCATTGCCATGTCCCGGAAAGCCGTTTTGTCTCTATCGTCGGACCGAGCGGTTGTGGAAAGACAACGCTTTTGAGAATCATTGCCGGTCTCGAACAGCCTTCCCGCGGCAACATGCTGCTGGATGGGCATGATATCTTAACCCGCCTGGACCGGGTGGGCCTGGTCTTTCAGGAATATGCGCTTTTTCCATGGCGCACGACCTTAGAGAACGTGGAATTGGGTCTCGAAATCATGGATATCCCCAAGAAAGCAAGACGCAGCGCTGCCATGAAATACATCCACTCCTTCGGGCTCCGGGGTTTCGAAAACCGCTATCCCCATGAGCTCTCGGGCGGCATGCAGCAGCGGGTCGCCATTGCGAGAACATTGATCACGGACCCTCAGCTGGTATTGATGGACGAGCCCTTCGGTTCCCTTGACAGCCAGACCCGAAACAATCTGCAATCCTTCCTCCTTGGCCTGTGGCGGGAACAGCGGGTGACGGTTATTTTTGTCACCCACAATGTGGATGAAGCGGTCTTCCTCAGTGATGAGGTCCTGGTCTTTTCAAAAAGGCCCGCCAGAATCATCCGCCGCTTTGAAATTACGGCATCCAGACCCCGAGAGCGCACCGGCGCGGAATCGAACCGGATTCGAAAAATGATCCTGGACAAATTGGAAGACCAAAAGACGGAAATGTCATGACCCGGTCCCCGGCCTCTCTCATCGCGGAACTGCAGAGTTTCGGCGTTCACTTTCCGGAAAACGCTCTCAAAAGAACCGGCGGCGCCGGCCCTGCCGAGGCGGGCACTCTGATCATTGGCGGTTTCACCATCAATGTTCCCACGGACAGCCCCTATGTGGCCCATTCCCCCTACGCTCTTACGGCAAGGGAACACAGCGTTTTCCTCTGCAAAAAGAATGCGGCAATAATGCCTGTTAAGACCGTTGGGCGGCCCCGGTTCTACGACGAAAAAACCGTTGACGGCATATCATGCCAAAAGATCGCCCTCCTCCACGGAAGGGACTGCCTGGCCACATCCGTCCTTCAGACCTGTGCTTTTTGGCATACCCGCAACCGGTGCCGCTTTTGCGGCATTGAACTCTCCCTGTCAAAGGGAAACACCATTGCACGAAAGACCCCGGAACAGCTGGCAGAGACCGCTTCAAAAGGGAAACACCTGGACGGCATCCGTCATGTGGTTTTAACAACGGGAACCGCGTCACCGCCGGGCCGGGAGTTTTCCATTCTCTCAAAAAGCGCGGAGAGTATCAAGAAGCAGACCATGCTCCCGGTTCATGCCCAATTCATGCCACCCCGCAATCGGGAGAAGCTATGGCAGTTGAAAGATGCCGGCGTTGACACGGTGGGCATTCACATTGAAAGTTTCCATCTCGAAACCCTCAAAAAGATCGCTCCAATAAAGGCAGCCATGGGCCTTTCCCGCTTTCGGAAAACCTGGGAAGAGGCGGTCGAGCTGTTCGGACCGGGCCAGGTGAGCAGTTTCTTGCTTGTCGGCCTTGGTGAGCCACCGGAATCGACCGTTTCCGGAAGCGCCCTGTTGGCAGACATGGGCGTATACCCCTTTGTGGTACCGCTACGACCCATTCCCGGTTCTTACTTGGCTGATTCCCTTCCCCCCGATCCCGACACCATGAGATGGATCTACCGATCCGTGGCCAGCTCCCTTTCCCGAAAGGGGCTCTCTCACAGGGATTCTCTTGCGGGGTGCGTCCGCTGCGGGGCCTGCTCCGGCCTCCCGGCCTACGAACAACCCCTTGAAACCATTGTCTGTCATCCCGCAAGAACAGCAGCGGAAAGGGAAGAAGCGTTCCTGATTCGAAAAGCGGTTTTTGTTTCGGAGCAGCGGCTTTTCAAGGATACGGACAAAGACGAACATGACAACCGTGCCGTTCATCTGGTTGCCAAACAAAAGGGCCGTCTCATCGGAACGGTGCGGGTATATCCGGCCGGCACGGGAAATGGCGACTGGATCGGCGGAAGGCTCGCCGTCCAAAAGGGATTTCGAACATCGGGGGCCGGGGAACGCCTTGTAAGGGAAGCGGTGGCTTTTGTAAAGAAAAAGGGGTGCGGGCATTTCACGGCCCACATTCAGGAGAAAAACATCCCCTTTTTTGAACAACTGGGCTGGCGGGCCATCGGTAAGAAGGAGACCTATTGCGGAAAGCCGCATCAGTTGATGGCGGCGGATCTCAAAAACGAAAAGAACGACGCTGGAGAATAGACCCTTGAAGACCGACCTTTCTGACATCGTAAGAGAAACCAGGGATTACATGGGGCTTTTGCGCAAGGGCCCCATAAAAGAAGCGTATCAGAAGCTGATTCAACACGGAGTGCGGGGACCAGAGCTTCCCAACTACGGGGATGATGCTGCGATCATCCCCATGAACGATGAATACCTTCTTCTGGCTGCGGACGGGATGATGACGAAGCTCCTTCAAAACGAACCGTATGCCGCCGGCAAGGCCTCGGTGATGGTGACGGTCAACGACATCTATTCCATGGGGGGGAGGCCCGTGGCAATGGTCAATGTGCTGGCCAGCGGAAATGCCGCCCATCGTTCCAAGGTCCTTGACGGCATCCGAAAAGGGTGCGAGAAACTGAATGTTCCCATGGTGGGAGGGCATCTCCATCCGGACGCGTCTGAAGATGCCCCTTCCCTTTCCGTGGCCATTTTAGGCCGGGCAAGAAAGGTTCTTCGCAGCCATCTGGCCAGGCCGGGGGATGATCTTCTCTTTGCATCGGATCTTACGGGGAAGCCCGGGTGTTCCTCTGTCACCAGCTGGGACGCCAATTCCGGTAAAACCACGGACCAGCTTCTTTATCGTCTGGAGGCCCTGCCGCTCATTGCCGAACGGGAGTGGGCCCGTGCCTGCAAGGATGTGAGCAATGCGGGGCTTTTGGGGACCCTCTCCATCATGATGGAAAACTCAGGGACAGGCGCCATAATCCATCTTGACGCGATCCCCTGCCCCTCCCCCTTAAGCCTTTCCCAATGGGTGCTCTCTTTTCAAAGCTTCGGGTTTGTGCTGTCCGCAAGTCCTGAATACTCAAACAGGATGATCCATCTATTTGGCGAAAGGGGTATTGACGCCGCGGTGATCGGAACGGTATTGGATGATTCTGCGGTCAACGTGCAAATGGGTCATGAATCCCTGAAGCTCTTCGATTTTGCAGCCGACGAGATTACCGGCATCTCCCGTTCACGCGTTCAAGGGCGGCGGTGAGATCATTTCTTTGAATCGTCTTACCAGATTGTCCGGAACGGCTCGGTTTGCAGCTTCCAGGAAAATTTCCGGTCTTCCCCCAAATACCTGATAGGCTCGATTGAGAACCCGGTCATCCTCTATTCCCTTGAGGTTGTTCCTTTTGAGTTCTTCAGGGGTCAAAGCCGCAAGCCACCCTCCCAGTTTGCCCACTACCCAGCGATTCCCCATAGAGACGATGAACTGGCTCTTATAGGGATCGCTGAACATATCCTTTTCCGATTCGGGAAGTATTTCGCGGTTCATCAGAAGCCATGCCAAAGAAACCATGTCGTGGGCCACCACCGAATGTGAGGCGATCACCAACCCGGTTTCCGGCTCACTAATATGTCCCTCATCGGGGCCAAAGGTGGTGAGGATCTTATCCGCCGCAGTGACCACCAGGCGTTGTTTTTGAAGGAGCGTTTCCACGGTGTTTCCCTCGGCGGTTTTCTCCTGGAACGTGGCCGCGTCCCGGTGATATTCCAGACGGGTGTCGGTACGCCAGTAACCCACGGCAGCCTTGAGTCCCAGGGTACTCCCCGCCAGAACATGTCGCGCGCACCGGGGCATGAGCACAATATGATCCACTTTTTTTAGTATTTCCGGCATCATGAGACGCCTCTTCCAGTTGCGGCCGGACCTGGGGGTGTCTTCATAAAAGGCGTTCCAGCCCGCCTCTTCCGGAAAATGGAGCTCGGCGCCCGCCCGAAGCGCCACATCCGCCATGCCGCACGCCTTCATCAGGGCCCTGGAACTTCCCCTCAATCCATCCGGGGTCAGTTTCACATGTTCAATGCCTGACATGTCACCCACAATGATCCTGCCCGCTCCTTTCTCTTTGAGAAGCGTTACCATGGCTGCCACGGCTTCGGGACTGGTTGTGGCCGGGTAGCGGTTTCCGGAGTTGAGGGCCGGTTTGATGAATACCGTGTCACCTTTTGAGAGCCAGGAAAAATCCGTTGTGCTTTCAGTTGCTTTACGAACAGCAGCCTTCAATTCCTTTCCCCTGGGACGATGCGTGGTTCCCGCCAGAACCACCGACGTCTTCGGGCCTTTTCCAAATCCGCCATCCGGGCCCTCGGGTGCGGATGCGGCATTCATCAACCCCGACGGCATGAGGGCTGATGCCAGGCCCGTAGCGGAAGTTTTTAGAAATGTTCGTCTTTTCATTGTCCAACCCTTCTTTCTTGAATGACACTTCTTATGAAAAGAAACGGCCTCACTTCCTTTTAAAGGAAAGTATCAATGATGCGCAAGGCATGTGATTGTTTTTTTGCTGATGTAAGTGTGTTATTATCAATTGGCTTTTTCCTTCCAAGACCATGACAGTTGTGACGATGAATTTCATGATGCACCATTTTGAAAAATCATACAAGAAAGGAAGATAATGAATCCAAAACCCTTTCACCAACGAAAGAGTATCAAAAAGGGAAAAACAGGATCCCAAAAAGAAAAGCCTGCGCACGACACTGAACCGGATTTCAGGCGACCGAATCTCCAAATGGCGCCGGTCCTGCGTGAAAAAATACTGGCCCAACTGGTTTTTTTGTATGGAAAGCCTGTTGCCAATGCCTACATGCCAGAACTGGAACGCATCCTCGATGTCTATTATGCCCATAAACCGCCTCAAATGATTGCGGCGGAAAAGGATTTTGACACGAAAAACCGTTTCACGGAAAAGGATGTGATCCTTATCACCTATGGTGATCTCATCCAGAGTGACGGGAAGCCGCCCCTATCCACGCTTGCCGATTTCTGCGACACATATCTTGAGGGAACCATCAATACACTGCATCTCCTGCCCTTCTTTCCATTCTCCTCGGACAGGGGCTTTTCCGTTGTGGATTTTGAAACCGTGGACCCCAAACTGGGGACCTGGGAAGACATCGAGGAACTGGTGGGACGTTATCAGTTGATGTTTGACGGCGTCGTAAACCATGTGTCCACCAAAAGCCGCTGGTTCCAGGAATTCCTGAACGGCAACCCCCGGTACTGGGACTTTTTCATCCATTTTTCATCCCCTGAAGCGCTCTCCGAAGAACAGAGGAAACTGATTTTCAGACCCAGGACTTCCGACATTTTAACCAAATTCCACACCATAAACGGACCCGCATACGTATGGACCACCTTCTCGGAGGATCAGATCGATCTCAATTATCAGAATCCGGATGTTCTTCTTCGCGTCATCGAGATACTTCTTTTGTACGTGCGACACGGGGCCGACATCATCCGGCTGGATGCCGTCACTTTCCTCTGGGCCCAACCGGGAACCGACTGCGTCCATTTGGAGCAGACCCATGAGATTGTGAAACTCTTTCGCAATATCCTGGATGCCGTTGCCCCGGGCGTTGCCCTCATCACCGAAACCAATGTTCCCCATGAGAAAAACATTTCCTATTTCGGAAACGGCTGTGATGAAGCGCAAATGGTTTACAACTTTGCACTGCCGCCTTTGGTATTGCACACCTTTTATTCGGGTGATGTGTCCGCCATCTCAGCGTGGGCACGGAACCTGGACACGGGTTCACCGCAAACCACGTTTTTCAATTTTCTCGATTCCCATGACGGCATCGGCATTATGGCCGTCAAGAACATCCTTGAAAAAGCGGATATCGATCGCATTATTCGAAGGGCCAGGGATCACGGCGGTTTTGTCTCATATAAAACCGGTGAAGACGGCACAAAGGAGCCCTATGAAATCAACATCACCTGGTTCAGTGCCTTGAACCGCGAGGGTGAAGAAGACGTCGCTTTTCAGGTGAAACGGTTCGTTGCCTCCCGCATTATTTCCTTTGTCCTTCAGGGGGTACCGGGCATCTATCTCCACAGCCTTATCGGAACCCCAAACGACATCGCCGCCGTCTATTTGACGGCATCGAAGCGGGACATCAACCGATCGGTCATTGACGGCAAGGCTTTTGCCGAGGCCCTGCATGATCCCCTGTCCAAAATCTCCCGCATCAGCCGGGAACTGGGCCGCCTCACCGCCATCCGTGTCAGAAAGCGGGCATTTCATCCCAACGGGAAACAGAAAATACTGACCCTGTCAAATCGGGTGTTTTCGGTATATCGCATTTCCCCTGAAGGAGATCAGCACATACTGGCCCTTGTAAATGTGTCCGATAAATCATGCCGGCTGGAGATTCCCCTCAAGGAACTGGCATCGGACCGGATCCACTGGTATGATCTTGTCAGTGAAATGGAGTGGATGGCAGATGATGGAAAACTCTATGTTTCCCTTGAACCCTATGACGTTATATGGCTGACGCCCATGGAAGAGACTGACACTATTTCAGGGCACTAAAAAAATCGCGGATCCCTTCCTCTCTGTCGATGAGACGCTCTATGAACTTCGACACCAATCCCTTGTCGACTCCCAGCACTCCAAGATCCTTTTGAAAGGTGTCGGGGTCTGCGTAAATCTCCTCGGAACCGAAACCGATCTCTTTTGAGAGGTGATCGGCCACGCGAAGCAGTGCCACATCGATGCGGTCGGTGCCGTCAGGGACATCCGTGTCATGATGAACGGCGATGGGATCGAAAATAATGGAAGGAAACTTCCATCTTTTCAAAAGTATTCTTCCAACCTCACCATGGTCCATTCCCATGATTTTGCGTTCAGAAACGGCGAGATTGAAATCGCTGCCGTTTCGCTCCTGTTCCAACGCCCTACTGAACAGCTCGCTGAAAAACTGATCCAGAACGATCTTTCCAATGTCATGCAGAAGGCCCACCACGAAGAGATGTTCATTCTGTTTCGGTTTTCCCGTGGCATTCACCAATTCCTGCACGGCCGTTGCAACGGCCAGGCTGTGTATCCATAGTTCTTCCCGTGAAAAATGGTTGGTTTCTTCACCCCCGGAATGGAGACTCTCCATCACACCGATGGAGAGGGCCAGCGATCTCACCATATTGAGGCCCAGGAGAGGAACCGCCTTGTCTAGGCTGTAAATTTCCTGGGAAAACCCGTAATAGGCGGAATTGGCAACCTTCAGAACCTTGGATGTCAAAGCGGGATCATTGGAAATGGCCTCCGCGATCATGGCCGCATCACTTTTCTTGCTCTCCATTAACGATAGCAGCTTTGGAAGCACCACTGGAAGCGTGGGAAGCTCATCTACCTTTGAAAATATCTTGGCGCGAAGCGCTGTTTCATCCATAACGTCAATCCTTCTAAGGAAGCATGTACCAATTATTTTCCATGATCCATCCGATCAAGTCAAGTTCCGGCGCAATACCTCGGGAATTGATTCAAAAAATGAAGAAGTGATGGAACCATTTGCCCGCTCGATTGTATATAGAGATAACAATGAAGAACACCATCGAGGGAACCCGGGATCCAAGCCCATGACCGACCCAGCAGATATGACGATCATTAACAGGGTAAAAGGAGGCGATATAAACAGCTATGAGCATCTCATCTGCAAGTATCAGGGCCCCCTCTTTGTCATGATCGTAAATATGGTCAAGAGCCCTGAAACCGCCGAGGATATTGCCCAGGATGTTTTCTTCACCGCCTATCGGCATTTGGAAACCTTCGATCCGGACTTGGGCAGGTTCTCAACCTGGCTGTTTCAGATCGCCAGGAACAGATGCCGAAATGAACTGAAGAAGAAAAGAGAAAAAGGACTGCCGGATCTGGAGAATCATCCGTCCGGCCATGACCCGGGGGCCGACCTCATGAAAAAGGAGATGGTAAAAGCCTTGGACCGGGCCCTGGATCAATTGCCCTTTAAACTGAAGACCGTTTTCATTCTGTCGGAAATCCAGGGACTCAGCCTGGCTGAAATCTCTGAGATCGAAAAAAGGCCCGTGGGCACCATTAAGTCTCGCCTTTCAAGGGCAAAAGAAAAACTGAGAACGCCAATGAGCGCATATGCGAGGAAGAAATGAATCACCAAGACATCTATGAGGAATGGAAGGGACACAAAAGGACGGCCGGTGAATCCGTGGACCTCACCACGGCGGTCATGGGATGCATAAACGCTTATGAGCAGTCCGCCAAAAGGAAGGCCCTGTCTTTGCAATTCATGGAAATCCCCGTATTCGCAAGCCGCTTGATGCGATATGCCGCGGCTTTGGGACTCACGTTCCTGGGTCTTTATCGGGTCTATTCAGTGGCCGGAAATCTGCTCATTCCTTAAACCATGGGAGAAAATCGATGAATGCATCAACCAAAGAGACCAACAAAAAGCGAAACCCGCTCCTGGCGGTAATTCTCTCCATTGCCGCCACCGGGCTCGGCCATATCTATTGCGGCAACCTCACAAAAGGGCTTGTCCTCTTTTTCATAAGCTTTGTTTTTGCGCCCGTCATTGTGACGGGAATTGAGAGCATGTCGTCCACCCTATCTCTGGTACTGGCCATACTGTCGATCCTTTTTTTGGTGGCCGTTTTCATTTATGCGGCGGTGGACGCCTTCTTTCTCGCCAGAAGGTCCCCTTCCCCGTACGTTCTAAAGGAGTTCAACCGATGGTATATCTATCTCATGTTTATGGTGGTGTCCGTTAGCTACCCCACCAGTATCTCAAACAGTATTCGAGACCACATCCTTCAAGCCTTTAAAATCCCCAGCACCAGCATGGCTCCCACCATCTTGAAAGGGGATCACCTATTGCTCAACAAATCCATTTACAACCGACAATCGCCCAAACGCGGCGACGTGGTTGTTTTTGTGAATCCCAACGACCGGCACAAATACTGGATCAAACGCATTGTGGCCCTTCCCAAGGATACCGTTGAGGTCAAGGGGAACGTTCTTTTTATAAATGATGAACCAATCGCCCTTCGGCCCACATCAAAAGCCAGAAGCGCAGATAAAGACGGGCAGGTTATCCAAAAGGGGCTGGAAGAGAAAACCGGGAGTGATTTTCCCAAAATGAAAGTCCCCAACGGTCACTGTTTCGTTCTGGGGGATAATCGGGGAAACAGCATTGACAGCCGGCATTTCGGTCCGGTTCCGCTTAGGGACGTCCTGGGGCGCGTTGATTTCATCTACCTGCCGGCAAAAACCTGGTCCCGGTTCGGGGCCCTTGAAAACTGAAGCGCTTTTAACGACCTCTGAATCTTCAGAGCCAAATAGAGATCAAGCGATGTATCTATTGGCGAGTTAAAACGGCAAACTGAGCGATTCATGAGGGAGAACTTTTTCTTGACTTAATGGTGGCTTTCTCATTACATGAACGGAAGTATTCCCTCCTGGCCTTAAACCTCTACCCAAGGAGGGTATACCATGAAAAGACACCTCAGACGCTGCATGTCCTGCTCCTAATGGGCATTGATCGCTTGTTGGGGGCTTGACATTCAATTCATAGAAAAGATTCTGTCCCAAAATGTGACCTCAAGATCTTCGGCGGTGTAACTAGAAATGCAAACCATGAACGCTTTGAGGAGAGGCGAAATGAAAGCGATAACCTCTTTAGCCGCTCTGGAGATCGACCCTACGGGACCATCTTCAACTTATATTAACATGCGGGTGACTCGGATCTGTTATTTTGGCGATGATCCCAAGTATTGCAGGTCGGCGGACCGCTGGATGGAAGGTACCTCCTTCAAGAATGCCGGTCTGGGCTTTCGCCTTGCCATGACACCGTAGTTTTTGGTCTTTGCCTTTTTGCATTTTGCGCAAAAACGGAGGCCCCAGGCAAAGGACTGAAGTTTCTAGAATAGAGTTCATTTAAACCATTGCTGTTTTGAGGAGGCGGGAATGATGAAGAGGGTTGCTTTGCTGTTCGGAATTTTGGGTTTCTTGGGATGTAGCGGCAGCGATGACGGGACAAGCACCTTCAGTGGCGAAGCTATCCCGGTGGCACCCTTTGGCATCATAGAGACCCCCACGCCCACCTATGAATGGACACCCGTTCGCTGGGCAACGAAGTATCGTCTTGTGGTACAAGAAACGAACCAAGTTTCTACCATTCAGGATTCAAAGGAAACTGCCATCATTGATCAATGGTACACCGCGGAGGAAGCGGGGTGCGCATCAGGGGATGGTCTGTGCATGGTAAAGCCCGATACTGAAGTTTTTGAGGAGAACACATGGAAGGTACAGACATGCACAAACGAAAAATGCGGGAACTGGAGCGAGCCGCTGGATTTTGATGTTACCGCCATGAGCACACCTCGTCTTACCGATAACGGTGACGGCACGGTGACGGATAATCACACAAAGTTGATGTGGACGAAGATCGCGGATTTCGACGGAGAGCACGTCTGGAGTGAAGCAGTAAGCATGTGTGAGGGCTTGCTTTACATTGGATATAGCGACTGGCGGCTCCCGTCACTGACCGAATTGCGCAGTTTGTGCGATGCGTTACGATGTCACTCGGGTCAGCCGTGCGGTTACCCGTTCGTGGAGGTACATGCAAACCAATCGTATTGGACGCGAACGACAGCCTGGGATCCGTTTTTTGAAAGTGCAGCCTATTGCATGATAATAGATGATAGTACCTTATGCGTAGGGCCCAAGTCAAGCTACGCCTACGTGTGGCCCGTGCGTTCAGGAAATTGATTGTTCAGTTATTTCGGTTGCTTGATTGCTTTAATGGATGAGGTAAAGGTACATGGTGTGTAATGGGATATCCCCCATATATTCTTCAGGAAGGAGCCAATAATGCCAATACCATTGAGAAAGCTTGGAAAAACTGAAGCGCATGTAACCATAATGGGCCTTGGCGGTGAAGGGGTTCTCAGAACATATGGTCGTGAGAAAGAAGCTTACGACCTCATTAACCGGGCCATCGACCTTGGGATCGGTTATTTCGAATCAGCAAGGGCGTATTCGGGCAGCGAATCCTACTACGGCAAGTCTTTAAAAGAACGAAGGGATAGTATTTTCCTGACGAGCAAGTCCCATGCAAGGGATAAAGCCGGCGCATCGACACACTTGAATGAGACGCTGGCCAATATGGTCACGGACCATCTTGATCTGTGGCAGGTCCATGATGTGAGAACCCAGGAGGACGTGGATCGGATATTCGGCCCCGGTGGTGCCATCGAAGCCTTTGTCGCGGCAAAGAAAAACGGCTTTACAAGGTTTGTTGGCGTAACCGGGCACCATAACCCCTATATCTTGAAACGGTGTATCGAGGTCTACGATTTCGATACGGTTTTGATGCCAGTTAATCCGGCCGAACCGACAGATCGGAGTTTTATGGATATCGTACTGCCGGCAGCTCTTGAAAAAGGGATTGGCGTCATCGGGATGAAAGTCTATTTCAGGGGGTTCGCTTCAAAGATCCCCGGTTTTTCCGGGATGGAGCCGTATTTCCGCTTTGCATTATCACATCCTGTCAGCACCGTCGTTATCGGCTGTGACAGCATCGCACAGCTTGAGGAAAACGTCCGGTTTGCCGAATCCTTTGAGCCCATGAGGGATGATGAAATGAAGGCACTTATGGATCAGACGGCTCCCTATGCAAAACAGCTGATGTATTACAAACCGTGAGATGCCATTACCGGGGCGCAACCCTTCACTCACTAAAAAACCGGATAAAAGATTCAGAGGTTTTTTGATCGAGATGCCGGAATGATTCATATTTGTGTCAAGGCGGTGAACTTCGAACCGGGCAGGAGGACATGTCATGATGGTCAGTGTAAACGGGATTGAATTATACAGTGAGATACACGGAGAGGGAGACCCTTTGGTCCTGATTGCAGGGTTGTCGGCGCACAGCCAACACTGGGCAAACCAGGTTCCGGTTTTTAAAGAGCATTTCAAAACGATCCTGCTGGACAATCGAAATTCAGGCCGCAGCGATGTGACGGATCAATGCAATACAAAGCAAATGGCCGACGATGTTGTGGGCTTGATGGATGCCCTCAAAGTTGATCGTGCTCACCTGGTTGGGCGTTCCATGGGCGGCTACATCGCTCAGCAGATGGCAATCAGCCACCCGGCAAGAGTAAACCGGCTTGTTCTCGAGTCAACCGCACCAGTGTCTTCAACGCGAAACAAACTCCTTTTATCACATCTTCTCCAACTGAGAGAGCAAGGGCTTGCTCTGAGTGACCTTTTCAAGGATTTTCTCTTCTGGATGAATCCTCCCCTCGTTATGGACGATCCGGAGGTCTTTGAGCAGACGATCAAAGAAATTCTCTCAGATCCCTATTTGCAGTCGTTGGAAGGCTTCAGAAACCAGGTTCAAGCCATTCTGGAACACGACACACGGGATCAGCTTCACCGGATCCAGTCACCCACCCTTGTTGTTTGCGGAAAAGAGGACATTTTGATCACCAACCGTGAAGCCGAAGCCTTAATCCGTGGCATACCAAATTCAAAAATCATCATCATTGAGGGATCCGGCCACGATATTCATGCCGATCAAGCCGAAAGGTTCAATCAGGAGGTGGTGGAGTTTCTGAAAGGTAATTGAGCGCTGCCGCTTTCATTTTGATCCAATTTTTGCCCCACGACAAGAAAAGAAAGCTCAATGGCGGTGCTCCATCTTCTTGGAATGGGTTGGATCAACCGCCGATTGGATTTGGTTTTCAGGAACCGCGATACCGTCCCGGGCCAGTTCTTTTGCCGTGGCCTTGCGGGCAATGCTCCCTTTGGGAAAGCGATAGGGCCCGGGATCGTCGTAGCCTTTGACCCGTTTTCTCACTTTCAGCACGGTGGCCATGCCGCCCATTACCGTCTGTCCGAACTGCCCCTTGTACCCCTGCATGGGAATACTGTTCTCAGGCACCGGCATATTCATGGTTTGAAGCGCCGTCATGCCTTTCGTGCCCATGCTCATGTAACCGGGGAGGAGTTCCCGAATCTTTTCGTCCACACCTTCGGTATCCACGCCGATCATGTTGGGGAACTTGTGACCCATCTGGTTCATGGTGTGGTGGGTCATGTGGCAGTGCATGGCCCAGTCACCGGGATTGTCAGCCAGAAACTCCACCACCCGGACGCTGCCGACGGGCACCAGGACCGTGGTTTCGGGCCACCGCGCCTCGGGGGAAACGTTGCCGCCGTCGGTTTGAACCACGCTGAAAGCATACCCGTGCAGATGAATAGGATGATGATCCATGGCGGAAAGATTGCCCAGGCGGATCCGTACCCGGTCCCCGAGCTGGGCCACCAGCGGGTCCGTATCCGGAAAGACCTTGCCGTTAAAGGTAATGATGTTGAAATCCGTCATCACCTGCGGGTCGGGCCGGCTTGTCCCCCCTTCGATTCCCCACTCGTGGAGCATCAGCACGAAATCCCGGTCCGGCAGCGGCTCTTTCGGTTCTCTCGGATGCACCACGATCATTCCGGTCATCCCCAGTCCTTCCTGGGTCATGACGTCCATGTGGGAATGGTACATGAAGGTCCCCGCATGGGGAAGGGTAAACTCATAGACGAATGTTTCACCAGGCATGATGCCCGGCTGCGTCACCCCGTAGACGCCGTCCTGGCCGCAGGGCAGAATCACGCCGTGCCAGTGGACCGCTGTTTTCCTGGGAAGCCGGTTGGTCACATAAATGCGAACCCGGTCCCCTTCGACCAGTTCAATGACCGGTCCCGGGGTTCTCCCGTTAAACCCCCAGGCGTGAATGGTCAATCCTTTGGCGACCTCATGGGTAATGGGTTCCGCCACCAGATGAAAGACTTTGACGCCCCCCGACACTTCAAAGGGAAGGGTTGCGCCGTTGGGCACGAACACCGGCCGGTAGTCTCTGCCAGGCATGCCCGGTGGGTAACCGGCCGCTTCGGCCGCTTTCCATGGAAGTTCCGGCGGCTTTTCGGCACTTTCTGT
>JANQDY010000074.1 GCA_028278625.1 Thermodesulfobacteriota bacterium | reverse complement strand
TTTTTGGAATGCGACCCTTACGAAGGATCGCCAAAATCAACCAGGAGGTGTGGGGGAATTAGGACCTTTTTTTGTCCGTTTTTTCTTGCGCCAGTGCAGTTAGCTGCCAAAAGGTTTTTTTGTTCATACTGTCCCAGTAAGATTCCCAGCGATTGTTGGCGCGTAAAGCTATCAGGGCTAACATATTGTGAGCATTTTCAGGTGTCCACCAGGCCCCAGCTGTTTTTATCGGTTTCCTTAATCGATTGAAAATGTCGTCTTTTGTGGGCCCTGAGCTTTTAAGCCACCTGACGATTTTTTGTTTTGACGACAGGCCGATCCTGACACCAAATTTCCACCTTTGACCTTTCTCGTCCCTCCCCACATTTGGCATTTTTGCTAGCGTTCCTTAACCCTTTACTACCGACATCATCAAGCCATAAGGATTGGCCGAACGCTGAGATTGGTTCCCTCTGTCTGGTTTGACCGCTGTTGCTTATTGAGATAATCATCTCGGATTGAATTCGCCAAATAAATTGTATCTAGGTTCGCCTTACGGTCACTTGACTTCCCATGTGGTTTTTCCTAAAGTCGGTAACGGATAAGAGCGATATTCCACCATCCAGAGGGGGCACATCTCAATGTTAAAGCCTGAAAGAATCATTCCTTTGATTCTGGTCTGTTTTGCCACACTAACCTTCACCGCAAACGCCATGGCCGGCAGCGGTGACATGTCCATTTCCGGAGATTTGACCGTGGGGGGGAGTCTAACGGTGGGGAATGTTCCCATCAATCCTTGGTCCAAAAATATCCTTCGGGTATCCAAGGACGGCAAGGGAGACTACACAACCATTACTGCCGCGTTGAACAGCATTACCGATAATGATTCCGATAACCATTATTTGATAAAGGTGGCCCCGGGGCGCTATAATGAAAAGATCACCATGAAGCCATACGTGGATATCGAGGGTTCGGGCATTAATCAGACCTGGATAGAATCCGACGGCGGCTCCACCGGGGTCAATGCGGCCACGGTGGTGGGCGCAGAAAACGCCGAACTGCGTTCATTGACCGTCGGAAGTTATGCTTCCTGGGCTGATCCCGCTAACGCATTCGCACTGGGTATTCTGCACCATACCGTGGGGATTTTTCGGCTGAGCGATGTGGAGATCGACGCCGCACACGCCACCGGCGGCGACTGCACTGGGATCTATATTCGAAACGGCCAATACCGTATCGCCGCCGATCGGATCAAAATAAATAGCAACTGCGGCAACACCGCAAGGTCTTACGGGATCTATACCAACGGCAACATCCGATTGAACAACGCCGACATTCACGCCACTGCAACCGGCGATAAATCATCCACGGCCCTGTATTCAGCGGGAACAACCGTTACCCATAATACAACCGAAATATGGAACAGTGAACTCACCGGCTATATTTCAGGTGGCGGCACGGGGTTCGCCAGGGGGATAGACAACAGCCAGGGCGATATCACCGTACGCCACTCTGTAGTGGAATCGAATAAAGTGGGTTCTAATTCCGCTGCCATCTATAACGATGGCGGCGACACCGACCTGGCCACCAGCCAAATCAAGGGAACCATCAAAAACAATGGCGGTACCTTAAGGTGTGTTTATCTTTACGACGACGCGTTTAACGAAACCTCCTGCCCTTAGCGGAGAATCGGCAGGTTCATCGTCAATCTTCACTTCCTTGAAAACCCTCTCCACCCGGGCAAGCGTATCCGGTGCCGTTCATTTTTGCACCCGGGATCACCACAGGTTCATTGTCGCTCTTTCAATCTCGGATGGGGTGTGAACCACCGTCGGCAAATGCAGCAAGATGCTTTTTTGTGTATCCCTGACTGCCCATGGCTTCCCCCTGTCTGATTGAATTAACAGGACGCGATCCAATTCAGGATACACGACTATTTGCCGGGGATTCCATTGAACATGCCAAGGGCGGCATCAGCCGGGAAGGAATAAAATGGAATGAAAGAATCAGAAGAATGACAAGGAATACGAAAGAACTCTTCCAGAATCAAATGGAAGGAATGAAATACTCGCAACAATAACCAAGCTCACAACATAAATTGAGAGTCGCCCAAGAGTTCTTCCATGTCAAAAACTTGTGAGATGCATTACATTCAGAATTACTCAGTGCCAACTCCCTCTGGCCTGATTCCTGCTTCCGTGATATTTGTTCTTCGTGGCTAATAACACATCTTAATATCCACCCGAGATATCATAAGTATTTACAGGTCGTTGCGTTCTGAATTTCACCTGCCTTTTGGGCAGAGTCCAATCATTGGAACGAGGGTATCATAAGGGTTGACCGCCTTGAATTACATAGCAAGTAAGGCAAGTTAGGGACTGGCAGTGCCAAATATCCTGGGGCTCAACAAACGAATCACAAACGGCAGTCTAAGCAGCTTAAGAAAATATTCAATGCCAAAAGACTTTCAGCTCCATATTAAGAAAGAAATGCTAAAATCAATGAAGGCGTTTGTGTTGTTCCATTTTTTCGTTTGGGCGGCTACAATATGCGATTATGGCCTTGGAAAAAAGTCGTAACCAAGAGGTATAGGCGAAGAACCAAGGCATTTGGTGGGTTTCGAGAGCTATGCCGGATTTCTTTAATGGCCTGATTGATGGTGTTTTTCGTGTATGGCCACGCACTTTCTCAATCCAGAGGGGTTTCCACAATCATGGCAGGTAATCAGACACTGAACCACCTGAAAAAGGAAGGGAATTCTATGGCTGGCAAACCAACTTATGAGGAGCTGGAAAAAAGAGTCCATGATCTGGAGCGTACCGTTTCCGAGTATAAACGGAAAGAAGAAGCGCGGAAAAAAGCGGATAAGGGATTTCGATTTCTTTCCGAAAACACATCAGACCTCATTTACCGATATGCTTTCAAACCATATATGCACTTCGAGTTCGTCAGCCCTTCGGTCTTTAGTATTACAGGTTACACACCTGAAGAACACTATGATGATCCTATGCTAGGGCTCAAGCTGGTCCACCCTGATGATCGGCACATAATTGAAAAGCTACTAGATGGAACAATTGGGCAAGGCGTAGCAGCCACTATTCGATGGATAAAAAAAGATGGCACGGTTATTTGGACTGAACAACGAAACACACCGAGGTTAGATGAGGAGGGAGAGCTTTGCGCCATTGAGGGAATAGCACGCGATATCACTGAGCAAAAGCAGATAGAAGAGACTCTCAAAAAGAGCGAAGAATCCGCTCGGGCATTGCTTAATGCCACAACAGAATCCGCATTTCTCATGGAACCCGATGGCACATTTGTTGACATGAATGAAATAGCCGCCACAAGGCTGGGAAAGAACGCTGATGAACTAATAGGCAAAACAGCTTATGACTTGATTCCGTCGGACGTGGCACAATCGAGGAAAAGAATACTCAAAAAAACGGTGAAACAAAAAGAGCCGATTCGATTTGAGGATACGAGAAACGGAATCTGCTTTGACCATAATGTATATCCCATACTTGACTCTGAAGGCCAAGTCTATCGGCTTGCAGTTTTTGCAAAAGACATTACAGATCGAAAAAAAATACAAAACGAACTTAATCTAAAAAGCAGGATTGCCAATGTCCTTTTGACTTCGGACGGGACTGGCGTGTACTCCGAAATTCTATACATGGTTCTTGAAGATCTGAAGAGTGAATACGGCTATTTTGGCTATATCGATGACAAGGGCGATTTGGTCTGCCCTTCAATGACATATGATGTATGGGATCAATGTCTGATTACCGAAAAGGATATCGTTTTTCCCAAATCCGACTGGGGCGGCCTTTGGGGGCGTTCTCTTCTGGAGAAAAAGCTGCTTGTCTCAAACCACGCTCTGAATCCGCTTAGTGGCCATGTCCCCCTTAGAAGAGCACTCGTATGCCCTATCATACAAGATAGTGAGCTCATCGGCCAGATTTCAGTTGCCAACAAACCATCGGATTATACTGATGATGATGTGGACAAGATCGAAAGCATTGCTGACTACATCGCTCCAATTCTCAAGGTAAGATTGGAGAAAGAGAAGGATTTACAGAGACGCAAGAAGGCCGAAAAACAACTGCGGGAAAAGGATCGGTTTCTGAGTTCCGTTTTAGATTCCATCCAAGACGGCATAAGTGTACTCTCTCCGGATCTGAAAATCCGCCACACCAATAGAACTATGCAAACATGGTACTCGGGGCATCTGCCATTGGAAAACAAATATTGTTTTGAGGTCTATCGAGGTCATCAAAAACCATGTGATGATTGCCCAACCCTGAGATCGATTAGCAGTCGAAAATTGGAAATGCAGGAAGTCCCGTTGGTCCAGAACGATCGCAAAAGCGGCGTGCTGGAAGTATACGCTTTCCCCATGTTCGATGATGGTAATAATTTGTCAGGAGTGGTGGAATACATTCGGGACATCTCTTCTCGCAAACAGGCCGAGGATGCGTTGAGGGAAAACGAAAAGCGATACAGGAGTCTTTTCAAAAATCATCACTCTGTAATGCTCATAATTGATCCATCGAGTGGAGACATTGTTGATGCAAATCCTGCTGCCGTTTCCTACTATGGTTGGAGTCATGAAGAAATCACATGTAAGAACATTTCAAATATTAATACACTAACAAAAGAGCAGATATTTATGGAAATGGAAAAGGCGAAGCAAGAACAACGCCGAATTTTTTATTTCCAACACCGTCTTTCAGATGGAGATATTCGAGATGTCGAAGTATACAGCGGTCCCATTCAATTGCACGGAAAGGATTTCCTATTTTCAATAATTCATGACATTAGCGAGCGCAAGCAGGCCGAGAAATCACTTCAAGAAAGTGAAAGGCGTCTGGATGCTTTTTACAATGCATCTTTTGAGGGTATAGCAATCACTGTGAAAGGCAAAATTATAGATTGTAATCGTCAGTTCGCTGATATAATAGGGTATGGTGTCGATGAATTAATAGGCAAAGAAGTCATAGAGCTCGTTCCTGAGGAGGATCAAGACCTAGTATTCGAGAACATAAGATCCGGTTATGATAAACCCTATGAACACAAAGCTACTAAAAAGGATGGGTCCGTTATCTATATTGAGGTACACGGGCAACAAATTCAATTCAAAGGACGTCAGGCAAGAGTGACGGCAATTCGCGATCTCACTGAAAAAATTACTACAGAGAAGGCTTTACAAGATAGTGAACGCAATATGGCATCTGTACTTAATAATACTCAAGACGCTGTTGTTAGAATTGATCGTGGTCATCGGCATATTTTTGCTAATCCTTCACTTTATGCCGGGACTGGCTTATCCCCAGAACAATATCTGGGAAAGACAAATGAAGAGATAGGAATGCCTGAAGACCTATGCGCTTTCTGGCGCGAAAAACATGACAAAGTGTTTCAAGGTGGGGAGCCGGAAATATTCGAATTTAGTTTTTCCACAGCGAACAAAGGTGAAAGGGTTTTTCAAGCGGTTGTTTCCCCCGAATTCGATCAGAACGATGAAGTGGAAACAATCGTCAGCTTTATGCGGGATATCACCGAAATAAAGAAGGCGGAATCTGAAAGGAATGCTGTTATCGAGGAGCTTGAGCAGGCTCTTGCTGAGATAAAAACGCTACGCGGCTTTATTCCAATTTGCGCGAACTGCAAGAATATCAGAGATGATGAAGGATACTGGCAACAGATCGAGGAATACATCCGAGACAGGTCCGACGCTCAATTTAGCCATACCATATGCCCAGAATGCGCTAAAAAGTTATATCCTGAATTGGATCTTGAAAAGATTGACCCGACTCAGGACTAGTTATCGAATCGTTGAGCTGCGGGCCACCACGGAAAACTAGTGAATACAGATGGGATTTCTTACCTCAATAGGTCCTGTTTCCTGGACAAAGTTCTATGATATTGAAGGATTATAATCCCTGAGATACTTCCTTGCTGAGGAGACAGCTGGTAGTGAATTGACTGTCCGAAGCTCGCATTAAAATATGCTGGTTTTCCGATAAAGAACACAAAGTATCAGCACCACCCGAAACCTGCGATACGCCTTACATCTATGGAATCGGTATCCTCGAAACCAGGACTTCCACAAGAATTGGGCAAATTGGTCATTTCCCCTTAATCGGTATCGGTCCATGCAATGCCAGATCCACCTCCCCGGGGGACAGGAAATAGATGAGAATGGAGTATCCCACGTTTCCATCCGGTTCTCGCTCTCTTAAATGGGCGCATAGTCTGGCAAAGCGAAGCCGCTCAAACCGATTCAGAAGGTCCCTAAGATTCGTCGATGAGGCCCCATTCTCCTTGTGTGACGGCCCTCTTTCATTTACCAAATAGCGTGATACTTTTTTCTTAAGAAGCCGATATTCCCTTTCATGGGCCTGTGTCCATTCTCCATGAATCCCGTAGACCTGCTGAAGGGCCGTTGCACTGATGCAGTAGTAACCGGGCTTCAGCAACAATGAACGGTTGCGAGCATCCTTCATCCAGGGAAACGGATGAACGGGGATGATATTGACATCGATCCCGTGGTAGAGGGGACTCGCGGTGCCGAAATAGGCCAAATGAACCGGCCAGCTTTTCTCTTTAGGGGATCTTTCCCGCATCCATTTCTTTAGCCCGGGAAGATCCTGTCCCCAATCAAGGCTGCTGTCCACCAGCTTTCGGTATCCTTCACCGGGTCCGCCGGCAAGGCGGTTGAAAAACGCAAGATAATGGGGATAAACGCTCTGGGTTTCAAGGATAAATACCAGCAGAAAAGCGGGAGAAAGAATAAGAAAGACCCGCTTTGATTTTTCGTAGCATCTTGAAAGAACGCCTGAAAGAATAAAGATGAGCGGATAGAGCACCAGTATATGCCGATGTCCGATATTCATCCTGTTGGTCAGCGCCGCCATTAGGTAGACGGCCCCCAGAAGCAATAAGGGTGAGACATTGTAAATATCATGCGGTTTTCGAAGGGCCACGAACGCAACCGCCGTTAGCAGGCATAAAACCATCAGGGATAGCGGCGTCTTTACAGAGATGCAGAACGGAAAAAAGTACCACCATCCCCGGTTGCTGTATTGCCCGTTCATGAAGGCGCTCCGCTGTTGAGCGTGGCTCAGAACGTGCGCAAATCCAAAAAGAAACGCTTCGGGAAGCCATTTTTCATCTCTTACAAAACGGATGACCTCACCGGGAGCGCCCGTATTTGAAAGCTTTGCTTCCCAGGAAGAAAAAGAGAGACCGTCCTTGGAAGCGCTATCCTTGGCAGCTTGAAAACGAAAGCCGTAGGCTCCCCAGATACCGGAAAAAGAGATGGCCACGATGATGATCGAAGCCATCAAAAACCAGACCAGTTGCGATCTTCTCTTTGTGATGCGCTTCCTTTTCAGAAATTTAACGGACAGAGGCCTGTTTTGAATGAGCCGGACCATGACAAGCAACCCATAGACCGGTATAATGAGCACCCCCGACATTTTGCTGAGAAGAAGGGCGCAGACCGAAAGGGATGCCACCCCCAGGGAAAGGATCGTCATCCGGTGTAACATGATCCAAAGGGACCAAAGGGAAATAACGAAGAAAAGTGCCGCCGACATATCGGATGTGGTGAGACGGCCGTGGGCCAGTATGGTGGGACTGAACACATAGAGGATCAGGGAGATGATGCCTCCCAGGGGCCCGAACAGGTTTCGAGAAACGGCAAATACCGCAAACCCCAGTGCGGTGCTGAGCAGAACCACCATGAACCGTCCCTTAAAAAGCATGGCAGCCGCGTCATTATCAAGCTTAAAAAAGAATGCATGCCCCGCGTCCCACACATTGTGGACGGTTTTGGGAAAATTCTTGGGTTCAAAAATAAGGGGAAGGGCCACCCATCTCTGGGGCAGGTTGCCGTTCTCCGGCTGAAAACGGTAATCGTTGAATTGCCAGTAGGTATAACCGGCCGTGAGATGTATGACTTCGTCAAAGGTGTTGGATTTGTGCCTCACACTTAAGAGCGCCAGCGCCATATGGACCAGCAGCAGACTCACAAGAAGCAGCGTGAGCCGTTTTGATGCACGTCTCATCCTCGACCGCTCCGGATGATGTCGCCATATCCGATCAGTTCTATTTTTCTGGTCTTAATGACATCCCTTATGCGTGAAGAGTTGAGAGCCGCCAGTTCCTTTTCTCCCATAAACGGCTTGTCGTAGATCTTATGATAGGCGGCATCATCATAACCCGGGTGACACATGAGTTCACTGATCCCGGGCCTGACCGCGCACACCGTGGCCGTTAAATCTTCGAGAGACATGTTTTCCGAAAAATCAAGACCCAGAAAATGATCGGCCATTTGTCGGGAATTGCCTGACATTTTAAGCTTCAACTGCCAGTATTTTGAAAGATACGCCAGCACCACGAACTCCCATTTCCTTATGGGATGGTGCAGAACCACACGGGTTTCAGCGGGTATTCGAATAAAGGGAATGCCAAATTCCTTCATCAAATCGATGGCAATGCCGAATAGACCGGGAAGCATCAACACATGCTGATGACCGTTGATATGATTGATGGTGAGTCCATGATCCAGTATTTTTCTGATCTGGCACGTCATTTCCCGTTTTAGATCTTTTAAGCCGACCCTGCCACCATAGATGCTTTTAAAAAGAAAAGAATAGCTTTTGATGAACTCACCGTTTTTGAGAATCCCTCTCAAAGGCCCCTTTTGGGAGCATGGTCTTCCGGCTGTGAGAGAGACATGAAGGCCTATGTCCAGACGGTTTTCCGTTGCCATGTTCACAGCCTCTTCAAATGCCGGCATGGTCGTAAGAAGGCTGGCCGACGTGATGATCCCGTCCTTAAAACCCTCTAAAATCCCCTTGTTGATGCCTTGGGTCAGTCCGAAATCATCGGCGTTTATAATCAATCGCCGCTCTTTTAAAGCACGTGCACTGTTCACCTCCGATGCCACCTTTCGCCGCTCAGATAGCATAAACTCCCCGTAGCCTGTTTCTTCGTATCAGGAAAAGATCGCGCAGAAAAATGAAGGTATGGGGAAAAAGTCTGATGGAAGAGGGTTCTCCGTTATAACGGAAGGTGACGGGGATATCGATACACGCGTAACCAAATTCTGATGCCAGCACCAGGACTTCCACATCAAAACAAAAACCCAATATCCTCAGTTGCCTGAAAATGCGCATTGCCGCATCCCGTCGAAAGCATTTGTAACCGCACTGGGTGTCGGAGAATCCCGACAGAAGAAACCGCTGGACGATACGATTAAACATGATCCCGGTCAGATGACGCACATAAACATAGGGCAGGAATTTTGGGCTTAAAACGAACCTGGAATTTGGTATTCGTCTGTTTCCCAGGGCAATATGACACGTCCCCTTTCGAAGGGGCATCAGAAAATCGTCCAAGGCGGAAATGCTGTAGGCATTGTCCGCGTCCATGGTCAAAATATAATCCCCCTTGGAAGCCAGAACGCCTTTTCTAACGGAATACCCCTTTCCCCGGTTCACGGCATTTCTGAACACGCGATATGGCCCGGCCCTCTCCAATTCAACCAGCAAATCGTAGGTCCCATCGGTGCTGGCATCATCCACCACAAGGATTTCGCTTCCAAAACCACGGGTATCCAGGTAATCTCTCACATCTTTCAGGAAAAGGAGTATCTCAGGTCCCTCGTTATAGGAAGGAATTACCACGGATAACAGAAAACGACTGCTTTCTTCCCCTGATCCCATTTCTTTGCCTCTTACCGAACCACCCCTTAACGCTCTTTTCTGCATACCATCAGTGTGTCCGCAAAAGGGGTTCTGCCCCACAAGGGCGTCATGAATACGCGAAACCCCAGGCTTTCAATCAACCCCTTCAGCTCACGGAAACTCCTGAAAAAAAGCGTCTCTCCCTTTGTAAATCCGGATTTTGTCATCACGGTTTCATACCATCCGGTAATGAAGTGCCGCAGTTTCACATCCCTATTTGAATCTCTGATGAGAATCATCCCCATTTTGCGCATCCCTTCGCAGCATCGTTCTATGATCCGGTCTTGAACTGGCGCGGGAAAGTAATGGAGCGTATCGATCAACAGGATGCAATCATAGCCGGCAAAATCGGTTCCAAGAAAATCCCCCTCTTCAAAACAGATATTGCCGATCCCCCTTGAGGCCCTTCGGGCAATGTGGATTCGCCTGGCCGATATGTCAACCCCTTTGACAACCCTTCTTTCGGAAGACAGGGCCAGATAGCTGCTCAGCATTCCGAAACCGCAGCCCAGGTCCAAAATCCGGCCGGAAGGAGGGACATGGGAGGCCATGACATCATAGGAAGAAAACCGCAATCTCATGGAAATGACAAACCGCTCAAGCACATTGCACGGCATGTTTCGATACATGCCTTCAAGGGTCTTTAGCGGAGGCCTGGGCTTCAAACCAGGTATCACATCACACACTTCTTTCACCTGTTTCGGTTTTGGCGATCCTGTGAACAAAATAGAACCAGAAGATACACAGGGCAAAAAACTGGATTGAAAAAATGTTTACCTGTATCCCCTTTAAAAACATCTCATAGGTCTCCATGTTGAGAAATTTCCCCACGGGCAATGGATACCATACGGCCATGACCCCGTATGCCGCCACCGTGGGTACCAGCCATTTGGGTGGCGGGATCCGATCCATCACGTCGGTCACCCAAATACTTAAGGGGACCAACAGCATGACCAGATAGGGCGTGGAGGTCATCTTGCTGAGCAAGAGCATGGTGATGACGGCAAGACCGTATTCATGGAGAAACCGTTCGTCTTTACGGTCCAGGCGTTTACGGGTGACAAAGAGGAAAGCGGCCAATATCACGAGAGAACCCATGATGATGGAGATATGGGCCGCGGTGGGATGATCGATAATCCCTTCCGCCCACATGGACCGGACCAGCATTCGGGAAACAAACCCGGTCAGGGAATGATTGTCGTGGTAGGCATTAAAGAGCGACTGGTCCCCCATGAACTTGAAATACCAAACATAGAGATCAAAATCGAAGAAGAGCAATGAATACAAAAAGAGAACCAACAAGGCAAAAACGCCCGCCAGAAATACCTTGTAGGCACGCTTCCAGAGAAAATATCCCAAGAGGAAAAAGGGAATCACTTTGATCATGGATGCCATGGCAAGGGCGATACCCGCATGGATATCTTTCCCTGATCGATAAAAATAGAGGCCCAAAACCATCAGAAAAAAGAGCAGGACATTGATTTGCCCCAAAAGGACATCGATAAAAAGCGGCCGGAAATTCATGCACACAAAGAGTATCGCCGCCAGTTTGAGCCATGAATACCTGGGGGAAATGGCCCGCATCAGCAGCCAGACACCCCCCAAGAAAAGGACCTGATCCATGAAGATCCAGATGAGAACGGCAGTCCTGAAATCCACATATGCCAGAGGGGTCAGAAAAATGGCAAAGGCCGGGGGATACACATAGGGAAGGGGCCCATCGTATTTGGCCGGTCCCTCCCTGAAAAAATCGAGCATCAGATCATAGAGCCCCCCGCCGTACCGCAGGGCCAGGGCCGCATTGTAATAGGCTTCAAAATCGGCCTTGTCCGTGAACAAGGGTCTGAAAAGCCCATGGTACAGGTAATTTACCAGGGTGAAACCGATCAAAACCGTCAGCAAAAGGCGGAAGCTCTTTTCCCCAGGGCCGTTACCATAAGCGTCATCCATTTCAAATCCCAGAAACCTGGAAGGGTCCGTACCCTCGGGCATATTGATCAGCCCTCCTTTCCGGGCTGCCGTTTCCGGCCATGTAACAGGCAAACCATCACCAGAAGCAGTGTGGCGATCGAAACGGCGGCCCCCAATTTGAAGCTCATGGGGCTGAATCGAAGACGGATTTTGTGACGCCCCGGTTCAAGAGGAATGGTCCTGAAAAGGTAATTCCCTCGAAGAATTTCCCTCTTTTCCCCGTTCACATAAACCTGCCAGCCCGGATAATCGATTTCACTCAACACCAGAAATCCCGGGGATGCCAGATCCGCCAGAAGCGCCATATCATCCTTTTCATACCGTGTAATTCCGCAGGTTTCCGCGATATCCAGCCGGGGCGTTTCAGTAAAAAGGGCTTCCGGAACGTCACGCGGTTCCAGGACCACCGTTTTTCGTGGATCAAACCCTGGTTCCCGCATGAAATCCAGGGTCTCTTCCCTGTTTTTGGCTTCCGCCTCATGAACAATCCAACATCTGGGAATCAGAGGGCTCATTTTTCGGATGCTCATGCGATCACATTCAACCACGAATTCCAGGTTCAACATTCGAATCAGTTTATTGTCAAAATGCTTGATATAATGGAGATTCACCACTTTTTCGTCGGGATCAATCCCCTGGCTTCTGTTGATATACATCATATAGCGTCTCAGAATCAGCGGGTCATACCCTTGGATATCCTGGAATCCGTACCAGAGCCCGGCGTTCTCAATGAAACATCTGCCATTGATGACACTTCTTGAAACAGCGGGGTCTTGGGTGATATGGGAAAGCGCCCCTCCCGCTTTTGACACCTTGGAAACATCCCAGGATCGAATCAGGGGATTGGCAAAGGAACCCAAATCAACCATGACCAAAGCGATAGCCATGCCCGCAAATACGGACTTTGAAATGCTGTTCTTCTTTTTAAGGCAAAGGAATACGGTAAAAGCCAGAAAAATGCCGTAACCGAGCAATAGAGATCGGCTGATGACGGGACCGATCAGACCGTCTCTGTCCGGTGCTGCGTTCACTCCCCCCACCAGATGGAAAATGGCTGAACTGAAATTCTCCGGAAAAAGAGAAGACCAGATGACCAAGGGAAGGAACAGAAAAAGGATCAACACCAGGATCCTTATCCCACTCTTTTCAAAGGCGCCGGACCCTCTCTGTATGTCCAGCGCTTTTCCGCTCAGAACCGCCATTGAAAAGACAAAAAGAAAGAGGATTTGGGCCGGTATGCGAAAAGAGTTGAATCCCGGAAGGTGGTATATCAAGGGGTAAAGGGGATTGTATTTTCCAAAGGCCAGAAAAAGGGAGATCAGAATCAGCAGCACAAAGAAGAGACCCATGCGATCCAACAGCAGTCTTCGGAAGCTCAAAAGCACCATTCCCAGGGCGGATACGCCCACATAACCGCAGTATTCCCAGAACTCCCAGGTGGCCCCGCCCTTCCAAAAAGTGCCGTCCACGGGAGATCCGAAGAAGAGGGGAAAAATGAACGTCAACAGGTTCCGGGGCGGCAGGGAATCCATGGTGGCGAATTGGTAGCCGATCCCTCCGGCTCGCGTCGACAATTGGGTAAACTCATAGGTGGGCAGGAGCTGTATGGCTGAAACAAGAAACCCCAGGGCAATCAAAAGCACTGAACCGACCGATATTGTGAATGAAGAAGCGGCGAAAATTCCGGTATTGGGGATTTTCCCATTTGGGGTCTTCACGTTTGTCACGACAGCATAGAGACTGAACATCAATATGCCAAGGATGGTATAGAAGGCGATCTGAGGGAATCCCCCAAGAATTTGTACGCCCAGGAAAAGCCCCCCCCATATGGCATATGTCCATCGACGGGTTTTCGCAAATTTAGCAAGGAAAAGGAAGATCAGCGGAATCCAGATGTAATTCTGCACAAAGGAGAGATGCCCCGCATAGAGGTGGGCCATGAAGTAGCCGTTAAACATAAATATGAAACCGGAAAGGAAGGCGCCGGACATTGAGCAATCAAGGGAACGCATGAACCGATACATGAAGACCATCCCCATGATGGCATGAAGGATGGTGGAATAGAGATACGCTTGACCGGTGGGCAGGAGATAGTAGAGAAAACCAAGGGGGTAAAACATGGATGCCTGAATGTTGGCGATATAGGGGGTTCCTGAAAAAAGATAGGGGTTCCAGAATGGCAGCGACCCATCAATGGTCACAGCATCATAGAGGAATCGCTTCCATGGATAAAACTGAAGGAGAAGGTCCGACCCCCAAAGTGATTCACCGGATATGATGACCTTTCCGAATAAGCCAAAGACGGTCAGGACCAGCAGAAGATACGGCAAAACAGGGGAACCCGCTCCATGTCCATATTGGGGACGCTTTAGGCTCATGACAGGGTAATGGTTACCTCACTTCTGCCCATAAAATTCAAGTTTTTCCAATTTTTCCCTTATCCGCGGGGCCATGGGGCTCTCATCCTTCAAGACTTGGAGGAGCCTATCATAGGTGGCGGCGGCTTTTTCCGGGTCCAGGTTCTTTTCATGGGCCGTGGCAAGGTGCAGCAGAATATCGGGCCGCTCATCCATGGCAAACGCCTTTTCAAAATATTGGACAGCCATTTTCGGTCTGTTGGTTTCCAAATAGACGAGCCCCAGATTGAAGAAGGCATCTACGTTCCTTTCATCCAGAAGGATTGCCCGCCGGTTGTGTGCCACCGCATCATCCGGTCTTCCTTCGGAAAAAGCGATCATCCCGCTTAGGATATGAAATCTTGCCTGATTTGGAAAATCATTTAAACCTTTTAGAACAATCCTTCTGGCACTCTTAAAATCCTTTTGCCGCCAATAGGCTTTGCCCAGCAAGAATTCTTCCGTTCCGGACGGCTTGGGGCATGCCACCTTAAGGGAGACCCAACCGCAGATCCCCACGATCAGCAAAAGGAGAAGGATTTGTGGGATCCTTTTTCCCCTGATCCAGTCATACCCGATGCAGCATGTCATCCCCATCCCTATCAGCAGATAGGGTACCAACGGCATCCTGAACCTGGAAGAAGTGTAAAAGAGGAGCATGGTGGTCAGAACCGTCAGCAAGGGGATCAAGAGGAGAGCGGCTTTTGGATTCCGTATGATCCCCAGTACCAGACCCGGTATTCCCAAGGCGAAAGCAAAGGCAAAAGGGAGGGGAAACCATCTGAGCAAGGGGGAAAAGTCAGAAGCCGAATAAAAAGAATGATTATTGGCGATCTCGCAATTGCCCACGGTCCCTTTCACTTTGTTGGTTAGAAGCTCGAGGATCACACCGGGCTCATCTTTAAAAAACCTGAACGCCTCCCTCATCCAATACCGGGATGCCTGGCTTGAATCGAGGGTTAATCCCGTCCTTCGTTCCGCTTCCTTGTGAAAATCCCGCTCGGAATCAACAGGATCGGGCCGGGCAAAATCGGGCACATTGTAGCGCCCCGTGAGATTTCGAGGATTGTTGCAGCTGTAAAAGAGGCGTCCCGCCTGACTGTTCATAAGGACAAACTCACCGCTGACCCGGTAGTTTCGGAAAATCCCCAAGGGGAGCAAAGCCATAAACCCCACCACCAGTAAGAGCATCCCGCCAAGGAAACCTCTCCATGAAAGCCTCTCTGAAATCGGCACAATCAGGATGGTGAGCGGCAGGAGAAGCACCATATTGCCCCTCAGATAGGTCATGGCGCATATGACAAGACCGAAACAGAACCAGTGAACGCCTTTTCTTTTTTCAAGGGCGATCAGCAAATACAGGGTGAAAAAGAGAAGTGCTGTCGTGGTAACGGTGGTCTTGAGAATAAGGAGGGAATAAAAGAGGGCCAGCGGATAGAGCGCGTAGGCGAGCGCCGCCACATAGCCGGCTCCTTTTCTTAGGAGCTTTGACGCAACACCGTAGATGAGCAGGACGTTTACGGCATCCATCACGATCTGAAATAGCCTCACGGTGGTCAGATTGTCCCCAAAGAAAAAGAAAAGGGCGCCAAGGAAGTAGCCGTAAAGGGGGTCCATGAAGAAAACCGTTTCTCCGCCCGCCAACTGGCCGCTGCCGATGGCCTTTCCCATTTCAATATAGTATCGTTCATCCAGAACGGGCATGTACAAGAGCGGGTTCTCTTTGCTGACAACCAGATGCAACACGCGGATGGTCACGGCCAGCAAAAGGATGTAAATGAGCACCGAATGCCCCTTCGAAAGGGTGTTTTCTCTTTTTAGGGTGGCACTTGGCTGCTTCATTTTCCCTTTCTCGTTTTGTAAATGCCGATGAGCATCCTGCCGGAATGCTTCACCGAAAAAACCGGTATTTCCTTTTGATAGTATTGCCACTTCTCCCTGTCGAACAATCCCTGTCGAATAAGCAGTACGGCATAATCAGCCTCATCTTCTTGAGTAAACCGGACGTTTTTGCTTAACAGCCCCATTTCCTTGTAGAAAACAAAGGGAAAAGCGGCCTTGGGATCGATATCCGCCATCCCCAGCCAGAAGGTTTGTTGACTGTTTCGGTTCAACCATGTGAGCACATCCTTGTATGGGCTGCCCCAGTATTCATGTTCAAATCCCTTATCCGATGCGCCGGAAAAACCTCCCACCGCCTCACTGTAATAGGAAGACTGGTAGGGGTGCATTTTAACCACTGAAAAATAGAAAGACATCAGAAAGAGTACCCCATAGCTCCCCATAAACACCGTTCTAAGCCGTGTTTCCCGTATTTTGTCAAAGAGAAACCTGAGTCCCAGACCTGAAACCATTAAGAGAAAGGGAAATGCCGGCATAAACAACCGGATGCCGTCGTATTTCGGAATACCCGGCAAAGAGGCAATCAGAATGGGAAAAAGCCCATTAAAAAGGATGAAAGCGTTGGTTTTGCGGTTGCCGGGATCATTGGTCCGCAAAAGACCGATGACAAACGGCACCATAACAATCATCGGGACCGTCACCAGAACCAACGCGGCCGGGTAATGCCATGGTGCCACCCCATACTGTTTTCCCAGGTAAAACACCGGAATTTCGAAATGATCGGCATGAAAGAGAAGATACTGAGACAATCTGTCAAAGGTGCCGCGCCACAACCAGGGCCATAGGGCGATCAACAGGGCCGGTGGAACGATGATGATTGGGACCGGTTTCAGGAAGAGCCCATGGCGCTTTCTGATGGGGGAATCTCCTTTTTGAAGCGATTGCCTTTTTAGGGCATCCCAGGCTTCTACCAGCCACCAGATGGCCAATGGAACATAGATGAAGAACGCCGCCAGTTTAATCAACAGGGCAAACCCCAGCAGGAGGGAAGAGGTGATGATCCACTTCCAGCCCTTGCGAAGGCCCTTCCAGAAGGTATAGACCGTTAGAAACCACAAGGCGGTCAGGGGATAATCAAGGGCAGCCAGATGGGAATGATAGAAGATCCTCGGCAGAAAAAAGAACGAGAGCGTCACCACCAGAGCCACGCCATTGCCGTAGAGCTCTGCGGAAAAACAAAACAGACCGTAGGTGAGGAAGAAAACGAAGATGAGCGTCTGGAGCCTGAAAGCCGTTACACTGTCGGTGAAAGACAGGACCTGGTGGCATATGTAATCGCTCATGCCGCCCAGAACTTTCACCAGCGGCGGGTGTTCGTGATTGAGGGACCAGTATCGGTCCACGGTATCAATGGCGGGTTCCAAAAGCCACGCCACGTACCGCTTTCCCGCAAGCATATAAGGCCCCTCATCCCAGGCAATGCCGTAGCTGCCCAAGGTCAACGCCACCACCGTGCAACAAAAAAGCGATAGCCCCAGTGCCATTGGCTTGTTTGTCGATTGAATGTCTACACGGCTCATCACGTTTGGAAAAACATCCTAAAACCGGATTAATTTGATGATTTCAGGCTGCTTCCCATTAACCTCCATCGATTTCTTGAATGCTTTTGAGGCTTCTTCCTTTCGGCCCAGTCGATTGAGGGCGTATCCGAGGTTGTTGTAATAGGCGTAGTTCTGAGGCGCCAGCCGGATGGCTTTTTCAAAGGATAACACCGCCTTTTTGTAATCCCCTTTCTTGAAGTAATAATAGCCCCAATTGTTATGAATTCCGCTTAAATTATCATGAAACTCAAGGGCCTTTAGTAGTTCCTCCCGTGCGTTCTCAAAGAGTCCCCTATCCGTCAAAAAAACGCCGATATCCGAATGGATTGAGGTGTCATTATAACCGATGGCCGATGCCGCTTTTAAGCGTTTCAGGCCCTCGCCGACGCGCCCCTGTCGCCAAAGGCTTTCCCCATGCCGGAAAAAATGGTGTGCCGTTACCTCCCGGGTCATGTAATCCCGGTTAAAACACCCGTGAAAACTCTCCGTGTGATAATAGGGCCACAGACTCCCCGGCGCTTCCAATGTCGCTCCTTCGGACATGACCTTTCTCAGAATGCCATGGGGAACGGCCTCGTATCCCTTGGGAACGGAGAGGGCGTAGGGGTTCAGCACGGCGAAATAGACCCCTTTTTTGGCATCGGCATCAATGATCTTTTTTATGACGGCAGCCTCCAGTTCGTCCCAGGAGCCCTCAAAGACAAAGGGGTAGGTATCAAGCCGCCACTTGAAAATCACATTATGCCTGTCAAAGAGGGTAACCCCCTCTCCCATCCCTTCCACGATCCGTCCGTACGCCACGGGAAAGACATTGTTGTCGCCGTCCAGAAAGAGGGTACCGCCGTGCTCGACGGTTTCCACAATGTTGAGGGCATGTTCATAGGCGGTGTAATTCCGCCGCTGATTGCAAATCCCATAATTTGAGACCAATGCCACCAACGGGATGGCGCATAAGGCCAATGCGATCCCTTTCCTGAACCTGGGACCCACTTTTTTTGCGAGACCGGCCCAGTCCAGAAACCCTTTCAGCCCCACCCCCAGGAGTATGGCCAGCACCATACCTGAAGGGAGGGTAAACGCCGTGATTTCAAAGGAGATGATGTTAAAAAAGACCGTATAAACCAAATCGAACAGGATGACTCCCGCAAAGAAAAGCTTCCACCGAAGGGAGGGAAGCCCAAGGAATCCCCACAGGCACAATATGAGCAGTACCCCATATTGAACACCCATGACCCTTAACGCGTCAGCGAATCTCCACAGATACTGGGACATCCCGGTACTGAACACATAGGCCCCTCTGTGGGCGGTTGCGGTCACATGTGCCAGAAAACGCGGAATACTGTCCGGATCGCCCCAGTGGATGGCGGCACCCGCCTGGGTGCGGATGGGGAGGTAGAGATAGATCAGCAGCGGGAGCACAAAAAAAACGGCGATGGCAATAAAATGCCCCGGTTGAAACAAGGATTTTTTGTCCCCCGAAATAATGAAGTAGAGCACCGGCGGCGCCAGCATCACCGTTTGCATGTGATTTCCGAAACTGAGACCGGTGGTGAAAACAAAGAGGAGGAGCCACCTGAAATCCCGGGTTTTGTCCCACTGATACAGCAACAGAATCATCAGCGCCACGAAGAAGAGGTGAAGGGGATACACTTCCGCTGAAACGGTCTGGGACCAGAACAGGGGCGAAAATGCCAGAAAAGCGGCGGCGGCAGCGGCACAAAGGGTCTTCCCGGTAAATCTCAGGATGATATGTGCAATCAGAAAGACGGTAAGGGCTGAAAAGAAGGCCGACATCAGATTCACTCTGAAGCCCACATTGCCCAATGGGATCAAACAGAAAAGCTTGCCCAGAAGGGAGTAAAGGGGATAACCGCTGTTGTGGGGAATCCCCAAAGAAAAGGCGGCCGCCGTGAATTCACCGCTGTCTCCCACGTAGACAACAGGGGAAATCGTGCTCAAATAAACGCCAAGAACAATTAATGCCAGCAGAAGAGGCATACAGCGCTTGGAGGTGCCGGCATCCATCCGGAAATTCCTTTTTATTGCTCAGGCCGCCCAAGCCCGTGGACTTTTTTGACGATAAAGAGCGGCCTTCTTTTCACCTCGTCATAGATGCGCGCCAGGTATTCACCCAGCAAACCGATGGCCATGAGCTGAATTCCGCCCAAGAAGAGCATCAATGTTACAAGGGTTGTAAAACCCGTCTCCGCGATTTCAATTCCCAAGAGCCGCTTGGCAATAAAATAACAGGCCAGCAGAAAACCGACCGTGCTGATCAGAACCCCGGCACTGGTCATGATCCGCAACGGTTTGTAAGAAAAACTGAAAATGGCATCCAGCGCGTAACGGATCAGGTTTTTCAAGGATTGTTTTGGCTCACCCCCCGCACGATCCTCCCGATCATAGAAGACCACCTCTTGCTTCAGTCCCACCCAGCTCCTGAGACCGGGGAAGAAACGGTTCTGTTCCGGCAGCCTTTTGAGCTCCTCCGCGGCCTGCCGGTCCAGGAGCCCGAAAATACCGGCATTTGAGGGGACCGGAAAGTCGGTAATCCATGAGAAAAAACGGTGAAACCCGTCGAAGCCGATCCTTCGGATCCCCCTTTCCTTGCGGCTCCGTCGATGGGCCCTCACCACGTTGGCCCCGCTTTTCCAGGCCGCGATGAGGTCGGGAATCAGTTCCGGGGGGTCCTGCAGATCTCCATCCATCAGAATGACCACATCACCTTGGGAACAGGTAAGGCCCGCCGTGATCGCCGCTTGGTGGCCGAAATTGCGCGACAGTTCCACAATGGAAAACCGTTCGTCGGCATCCCTTTGGCAGCACATGATTTCAAGGGATCTGTCCGTGCTGCCGTCGTTCACATAGATGACACGCCAATCAGTCCCTTCTTCCAGTGCTTCGCATACCTTCACCAATCTATCGTGAAGGAAGGGCAGGTTTTCGGCCTCATTATAAATGGGGATAACAATGTCCAGGTTCAACGCATATCACCCCTTTTCACCGGGTTTTCGAAAAGTCCATATGTTGTTTAGAACATACACAAAAATGGCGGACAATACAATCGCCGTCACATTGGCGAGCAGGTAGTGCACCACCTTGGCCAAAAGCATGGTGATCAGGAATTGGATGGAAATGGCGACGCCGCAGGCCAGATAGTATTGCAGCATCTGGGTAAAGAAACCCGAGACGGTCTCCTTCCTGCGATCTCCCCAGGTCCACCACCGGTTCCAAAGATAGTTGTTCAGCGTCGCCAGGAAGATGGCAAGCCCCAATGAGAGATAAAGGCGCATCTCAAATGAACCGACACGGGCAAACAGCATGTTCTGGCTGACGTAAAGAACCGCGACATTGACCACTGTTCCCGACAGCCCCACAGTGCCGAATTTGACGAAACGATGCCTGATCAAGGCTCTCCAAAAAGATCGGTTATGGGATCCCGCCATCTCTGGTATTCCGTTTATTTCCATAAGCGCAAAGACAAAAGGCGTTCGACTGCTCCAGATCAGTCCCTCCCATTGCCGATATCGTTTTCTTTCAACAGTCCATAGGCCTCACGAAGCACTTCCTCTGGAGCGATTTCCTTTAAACAGACGTTATTACCGTCGCATGGGGAATTCCGATGGTTATAGGCACTTAAGCACGGGGAACACGGCAGCGCTTTATGGAGCGTTACGGTTTTTGCGTCCAGGGGGCCATACAAGAGAGGGGTCTCGGGTCCGAAAAAGACAATGGAAGGAATCGGTGTCAGAGATGCGAAATGCCCGGGCCCGCCGTCGTTGGTGATGAGAAGGGACGCCAAATGAAAGAGCATGATCAGCTCCATAACCGTTTTGGTGTAACCGGTTAAGTCAAAACAAAATTCGCTTTGGCAGCACGACAGGATCGCTTGAGCCTTGGGCCTGTCCTCCTTCATCCCGATAACACCCACCGCGTAACCGCTCAAAAGCAAGTCATCCGAGATCCGGCAAAAATTTTCAAGGGGCCAGGCACGGATGGGAAGCAGACCCCCGCCGGGGTAGAGCAACACTGTTTGCCTGCCTGTGATTTCCGGAAAATCCTTGATCAAACGGTTCCTGAAGCCTCGCAGCTGGTCTTTGTGGGGAATCAGCGTCGGAATATGGAAAATCCCGCTAGACGCGTTTTCCTTAATGATGGGAAAACCATTCCTCCTCTCCATGGCCATGGCCAGGCTCACAAACTGCCTGGATATATGGCGATAAGGGTTGTACAAAACGGGCCGGTTGATAAAATCTCCCCGATAGAGACCTTCCTGGGTGTGTCGGTGAAACCCCACGCGAATCCCGGCCCCTGAGAGCAGGGCATAGATGGCGCTGACCCTCGAAAAAAGTTCGCAATCCAGCACCACGTCCACCTTTTGTTTTCGCATTTTGTGCAAGAACCGAATGCTGTCTCTTGATAGGGCGAAGAAGGAATCTCCATCCACGGAAAGGATGTTTTCCTTTGGCAGAAGCCCCAGGGTTTCCAGGCACTCCCTGTTCTTTTCAAATACCAGCGCCAATAACCGGGCCTTTGGATACCGTTCCTTCAAGAGTGCAAACATGGGATGCGCCAGCACCAGGCTCCCCATTTCCGACAGTAGAATCACCAGAATCTTGGGAGAAGCGGGCAACCGTTCCCGGGGGTCCCCTCTTTTTGTAATGAGCGTCAGGAGCCGGCAAATGAATTTGCCGACCACTCTGTCTATTTTTCGCTGCAAGGAAATTCGCATTGTTTTACACCACCCAATTCACATTCAAGTCGCTTGACCGCAAAATACTTATGCCGTATGAAACGTAAAAGCGCATGTACCCTTTTCATGAGATCACAGAAAGAATGAAGATGCAAGCCGAGACAGCACTGCCGGATTGGAGAAAAAACGTTTTCGCCTTTTCCGTCCTGTTTCTTCTGGTTGTGATCACCTACTCCAACACCATTGACGCATCCTGGCATTTCGATGACATCAACAACATCGTCGACAACCGACCCCTTCACCTCACTGAGTTCTCTTTTGAAAACATCAAGAAAACCTTTTTCGCCAGTTGGGATGGAAAGGGGAAACTCTATCGTCCCGTGGCCTGCCTCAGCCTGGCCATCAACTATTATTTTGGCGGCGCGGAAGTGGCGGGGTATCATGCGGTCAACCTGATCATCCACTATTTCTCCGCCTGTTTTCTCTTTCTCTTTATGGCCAACACCCTGAGGCTTCCCCTTTTGACACCCGAGTTTCAATCCAAAGCCTATTTTATCGCTCTGCTCTCAACGGCTTTCTGGGCCGTGAACCCGGTTCAGACGCAAGCCGTCACCTACGTGGTACAGCGCATGACCGCCATGTCCGGAGTGTTCTGTATCATGGCCATGTACTTTTTTGTGAAAGGGAAAGGATCACTCGGCAAATCGACCCGGATCATCCATTACACCGTTTGCTTTTCATGTGGCTTGCTGGCCTTGGGATCCAAAGAAAACGCGATCATGCTCCCCTTAACGCTCCTCATATACGACCTCCTGCTGGTGCGGGGTGCCACCCGAAGAAACCTGGGCAGATATGCCCTTTACGGAATCCTGGCGCTCACGGCATGCACTCTGCTGGTGCTGCTGCTTCAAGGACCCTCCTTCCTAAATCCTGAGAGGCTTGTTGCCAGTTATCAAAACAGAGGGTTCACCCTGTGGGAACGGCTGCTGACGGAATCCCGGGTCATCCTTTTCTATGTTTCACTCTTGTTATATCCCATGCATGGTCGCCTCTGCCTCGAGCACGACATCACCCTGTCAACGGGTCTTTTGTCACCGGTTTCAACCCTTGTTTCAATCCTGGCCATTTGTGGCATTGTGGCACTCGCCATTTATTGGGCACGGAAAAGGCCCCTCATATCGTTTAGTATCCTCTTTTTCTTCATGAACCATCTTGTGGAATCTTCCATCCTGCCCCTTGAGCTTATTTTCGAGCATCGGAACTATTTCCCCTCCATGCTTTTCTTCGTTCCCGCGGCCATATTGCTGCATGAAGCCCTGACCTATTTTGCCCACAAACCTTTTTTTCGATTCTCACTTTCGGCGTTCGTTATTCTGATCCTCGTGGGATGGGGACATAGCACCTATGTTCGAAACGCCGTGTGGAAAACCGATGAAACACTCTGGTCCGACTGCATCATCAAATACCCTCATTTGAGCAGACCCCATCACAACCTGGGGGTCTATTACGAAAGGATGGAAAAGTTCCCGGAAGCTGTTTCAGAATACCGGAAAGCCCTGACCAAAGAAAACCGAAACAACCTGGTATGGCGCAACTGGACCTATTACAACCTGGGGGCCATCTATCAAAAACTGCACCAGGATGAAAAGGCGCTTTTCTATTATGATCAGGCCCAGAAATACCAACCCCATTTTGCACCGACCCACTTGGCCAAGGGGGTCATTTTCATGAGAAACAGACGATATGAAGAAGCAGGGGCCGCCTTTCAAAAGGCCATCCAGTCAGATCCCAAAAACGCTTCCGCTTATGGGAATCTGGGATTTCTTTCTCTTGTTGTGGGAGAACCGGAAAAAGCCATGGCCACTCTTGTGCTGGCATCTTCATTGGAACCCAAAAACAGTCAGATTCTGAGGCACATGGGTATTGCCCATAAACTCCAAGGAGACACGGAAAAGGCCCTTATGAGTTTCAGAAAAGCACTGACGCACGACGAGACCGACCCATTTGTACTGCTCAATCTCGCAGCTCTTTACAAGGAAAAAGGGATGGACGAAGCGAAGAACGACACCATGGCCCGGTTCCACAGGGTATTTGAAGGCAAAAATGCCGATTTGGGGCGATTCATGGAACGTCTCAAGCCGGAACCGGGAATCGACGACGCTCTTTCCTCACATCGAATGGATCTCCTTCTTCTCCTATCAAATGCTCAGCGAAATTAGTGGAACCTTCCGGAAACGTCAACCCAATATTGCCTGCAAAAAAAAGGCGAGCCGGCAAAAGCGCCAGCCCACCTTTGGGATCGATATGCTGTGGATCGATCAATTGTTTGTGATGGTACCACCCGGGCCGGTAAGGGTATAGGTCTTGTCGCCGGCACTGTGAAAGGCGGTGATGATGTAGGTATTCGCATCTCCACCTGCGCCCAAGGTTACGTTTTCGCCCGTATTGATGGAGAGATTTCCATGGGCACCATAGGTTTGGGCATCCACGAAATAGGCTTCCTGTGCAGTTGCCGTATTTTTGAGATCGGACATTGCCGAAGCATTGTAGGATCTCTTTCTGTAAGAGTTAAACTGCGGAATGGCGATGGCCGCCAGGATACCGATAATGGCGATGACGATCATCAATTCAATAAGGGTGAAACCCTTTTCATCTTTTTTTGCATTGATTTTGATTAGCATTTTTTTGCTCCTTTCTAAAACTTGCCAAATTCATTCCTTAACCGACAGCATCCAATTTTTGATCTAATCTGAAAGGCCCCACCCCCTTTCCCGTTTCACCAGTATTTGTTCATTCTTTTTTTAAACCGCCAACTAATTATTTGTCAGCCTTCCACCCGGCCCCGTCAGCGTATAGGTCTTGTCGCCACTGCTGTGATAGGACACGAGCGTATACGCATCAACATCGCCACTAACGGTTAGGGTCACGTTCTCCGTTGAGCTGAGACCGTACACACTAAGGGTCCCTGTAGCGGTTGCGTAGGCTTGGGCGTCAACGTAGTAAGCCTCCTGAGCGGCAGCCGCGTTATTTATGTCCCAGACCGCACCTGAATTATAGCCCTTTTTTCTGTAGGCATCATATTGAGGAATCGCGACAGCCGCCAGTATGCCAATGATGGCGATCACAATCATCAACTCAATCAGCGTAAAACCCTTCATGTCATTCCTTGCCAATGATCAAAACCTTTCGCGGCCTGCAAGTCACCCAGAAAGAGACGCTTCGGGGTCCGTTTATGCAATTACCGCGCCTCAAAACCACTTAAGATCTTACATTTTCCCAATCCGTTGCAATTTCAAAGCGTTATAAAAGCGACCCTCATCACTTGCTTCGAATCGTCAAGTCCTTGTTCCCGGCGTATTGCCGGATTTTGACACCATTTGGTCAAATCGTGACATTTTTTGTAAAACTTGAGACACCGGTGTTTTCAATAAGCCCCTCCTTTATTAACTCACCCCTTTCCCTTGACTCCCTTGGGGGATTCTTCTAACTTTGTTCTAACGGTTTTGGGATTAAAAAGGAGGGTAGATCATGGAACGGATGAAAGGCGCGGATGTTAAAAACTTTCTGGCAAAAGAGAAGAGTCCCTACCTTCTGCAACATGCGGATAACCCCGTGCAATGGATGCCATGGGGAAACGGGGCCTTTCTAAATGCACGGCGTGAAGACAAACCGGTTTTCCTCTCGGTGGGATACGCCACCTGTCACTGGTGCCACGTGATGGCCTATGAATCATTTGAAGATACAGAGGTGGCGGAGTTGCTCAACACCCATTTTATCCCCGTCAAGGTTGACCGGGAAGAACGCCCCGATGTTGATAAGATCTACATGTCCGTTTGTCAGGCCCTGACGGGACGGGGCGGCTGGCCTCTGACCGTATTGCTGACCCCTCATGGAAAGCCTTTCTTCGCAGGCACCTATTTTCCCAAAACCGGTCGCATGGGCATGCCCGGGCTGATGGACATCCTTCCTCAACTGGCGGCCATGTGGCAAAAAGACCGCCATCGAATTCTCGAGTCGGGAGACAAAATCACCGCGGCCATTCAGCCCCAATCGAGCAACAACGCCTCAATCGGTTCACCCGACGGGGAAACGCTGATGAAAGCTTTTAAACAGCTGAAACAGCACTTTGATCCTCGGTTTGGCGGTTTTGGCAAAGCCCCCAAGTTTCCCAGTCCCCATAATCTCACATTTTTGCTGCGACAACACCTGCGGAATCCCGGTGCCGGGGCACTGGAAATGGTTGAGAAAACCCTTTGCGCCATGCGAAACGGCGGTATTTTTGACCAGATCGGAATGGGATTTCACAGGTACTCAGTGGATGAAAAATGGCTTGTTCCCCACTTTGAGAAAATGCTCTATGACCAGGCCCTTCTGGCCATGGCTTACACCGAATGTTACCAGTTGACGGGAAAAGACCGCTACGCCCGGGTGGCCGAAGAGATCTTCTCATATGTTTTGAGGGATATGACCGACCCCGAAGGTGGGTTCTATTCCGCCGAAGACGCTGACAGTGAAGGGGAAGAGGGCCTTTTCTATGTGTGGACGCCCAAGGAAGTGAAGGATTGTTTGGGGGATGATGTGGGCGCGTTGTTCTGCCGGTTCTACAATATCTCCGAAGTCGGAAATTTTGAGGGCGGTAAAAGCATCCCGAACATAACCCTCCACGGGGAAGCATTTGCGGAAAAGGAAAAGATCGACCGGAAGCAGCTCCCGGACATTCTTCTAAAAGCCCGCAAGAAACTCTTTTCTCTTCGTCAAAACCGGGCCCATCCCCTCAAAGACGACAAGATTCTTACTTCCTGGAACGGTTTGATGATCGCGGCGCTCTCAAAAGGGGCCCAGGCACTGGGAGATTCGCAATACACAAAAGCGGCTGAGAATGCGGCGCGGTTTATCCTGAAACACCTGGTGGATGAAAACGGGCGGCTGCTTCGCCGTTACAGGGAAAAGGAAGCGGCCCTTCCCGGTTACTTGAACGATTATGCCTTCATGGTATGGGGCCTCCTGGAACTCTACGAAACCACCCTTGATGCCCTATGGTTAGAAAAGGCCGTTGATCTCAATGGGCGGATGATCGACATTTTCTGGGATACGGCAAACGGAGGGCTCTTTTTCACGGGAAAAGGGAACGAAGACCTCATTACCCGAACCAAGGAAATCTACGACGGGGCTCAGCCATCCGGAAATTCGGTGGCGGCACTCAATCTTCTTCGTTTGACCCGCATGACCGGGGAAACAGACCTGGCGGAAAAACTGGATCAACTCCTGGGCGCATTTTCGGAACAGGTCACCGGTTACCCGTCGGGTCATACCCAGTTTCTCAATGCCGTCGACTTTGTGGTGGGTCCCAGCCGGGAAATCGTTGTGGCCGGGGACCCTGAAATTGACCTCACCCGTCGCATGTTAACATCCATTCAAAGAAAATTTCTGCCCAACAAAGTGTTGTTGCATCGGCCGGGTGATGACCGGGCCGCTGAAAAGTGCATCTCTCTCGCCTCGTTCTTGAGAGACATGACGGTGCGGAACCAGAATCCCGCCGCATACATCTGTGAAGCGTATACCTGCAAAAGCCCGGTCACGACGCTGGAAGAGCTGGAGAAGGCCCTTGTTTGAAAGCAGAACCATATTTCGTCCCAGGTGATAACGGCACACACCTTAAGACCTTTGCCGTAAACCATAAAAGAAGGAGAAACTCATGATGAAAAGACTTCAAGCTTGTGTGTTTCCTTTGGTCGGCGTAGCGATTGTCACTTTAATGCTGGCAGGCTGTGCCGCATTGCAGAAGAATACGGTCACTGATATCGAAGGGATGCTCACGGAGGCCGGCTTTCAGAAACGTGCAGCTGATACGCCACAAAGAATGGCCCATCTCAAAACGCTGCCCCAGCAGCGTTTCAGCAGGCATATGCGGCACGGCAAACTCTATTTCATCTACGCCGATGCGGCCAACTGCCAGTGCATGTACGTGGGCGATGAAAGGGAATTCACACACTATCAGGATCTTGAACGCCAACAGGGGATGAATCCCATTGAGATGAACCAGCCCGATTATGTGATGGGTCTCCAGTGGTCCAAATCGCCCTGGGGGCCTTTTGCCGATTAGCGTGCCATGCGGAAATCAGAAGCCGGCGTACGGAAAACCTCCCGGTTCCGCGCGGCTTCTGATCCGATTATGAAATTCAATCGCTTAAATGCTTCTTTCTGATCTCGTACATAACAATCGCGGGAATGAAGAAGACGAAATCAGCAAGCATTTTGCCCACAAACGTCCCCAGCATGAATTGCCCCATTAGCCTTGGCATGAGGTACATGAAAAAGGGCCGAACCGCTAATACATCCAGAATTTCAGAAGGACCGAATTCAATGATCAGATTCCGCAAGTCCTTGACATAAGTTATAAAGTTGTAGCTCAGCGCATGTTTTCGGTGATGTATCAGACGCTTTCTGACATCATTATAGGCGATGATGCCGTAGAAACTGATGGATGCCATTGCGGCGCCCAGAAAAGCCGCCAGGACATTGTCCCCGGTCGTCCGGTGTATCACCCACGCCGTTGCCATGGATAGCGCAGTGCTCAGGACGTCTGCCAGCAGGTATCTTCTGATCCATTCCCTTATTCTATTCCTGAATGGACTATTTCTTGACACACAGGGTCCTGAAGAACTGCTTGCCATCCCTTGAGGTTCTTTCCACCCCATGGATTTCGCTTTCGTATCCGGGGTAGGCGTTTTCGAAATCCTGCCGCAATTTCAAATAATCAAAAATGGGTGCCGCCTTTTCATTCATGATCTCCCCTCCCATCATCACGGGGATACCGGGAGGGTAAGGCACCATCATCACGGCCGGGGTTCTGCCCTCCATTTGATCCAGTTCCACAAACGCCACGTTTTTTCTTACAACCTGGTGATACGCCTCCGACGGCTTCATGGCCTGGTCCGGGATGACCTGAAACGCCGCCTGCATCATCTCGAGAATCCTGTTTTCCCGCCAGTAACCGTGAATGTCATTACAGTGTTTCTTGAGCCCCACGCTTTCATAATGGGCCGGATGCGCCTTAACCAGGTCGGGAAAGACTTTTGCAAGCGGTATATCCGCATCATAAAGATCCTTGAACCGCAGCAATGCGGAAAGAAGGGTTCCCTGTTTGGCATTGGTGGTCCCAAGAGAATTCAGCAACAGGAAAGAATAGTAGTCCGTTTTCTCGCAGACAATCCCCTTGCGCATCAGGTATTCGGTCACAATGGCGGCGGGGATCCCTTCATCAGCCATGCGGCCGCGGTCATCGATCCCCGGTGTGGTGAGGGTCAGCTTGATGGGGTCGAGCATGGCATAATTCTCTTCCATATCCTCAAAACCGTGCCAATCATTATCACCGCTCATCACCCAGGGGGCCTGGTTGGCCGCCAGAAAATCGACATCCACGGTTTCAAAAGGCTTCATCTCTCCTTCAACCGCCACCTCTCGGGGCTGCCACATGCCAAAAAACCAACCCTTTTCCTCTTGGAAGGTTTTCTGAATGCTCGCAACCTTCTGGCGCAATCGGATGGCCCCCTCAATGATATCATTCATCATGGTGAAACCGTTATCATCCATCATGTGGGTTGCCACGTCCAGTGATGCGATCATGGTATACTGGGGTGATGTGGACCCGTGCATCATGTACGATTCGTTGAACTGGGCGGGGTCGATTTTCACCGTGCCGCCGTTCTTGATGTGAAGCATGGAGGCTTGTGAGAAGGCCGTCAACAGCTTGTGGGTGGAATGGGAACAGAAAATGGGCGGGTGGTTTTCATCCAGCGCATCGTCCGCCATACCGTAATGATCCCTGTAAATGGGATGAAAACGGGCGTAGGCATACCACGCCTCATCGAAATGGAGATTCTGAACGCTTTTCTCCAGTTGCTTCTTGATGTTCACCACATTGTAGCAGACCCCGTCATAGGTGGAGTTGGTGAGGGCCGACATCCTGACCACATCGCCCTTCATGGGCTCCGGGATCAGTCCGTCTTCATCGATCTTTTGTCGAATGGATTCGGGAGAAAACTCCGAGAGCCTCACCGGTCCGATAATACCCCGTTTATTCCTTCTGGGGATCATGTACACCGGGTAAGCATCCGTAATCACCATGGCGTAGTTGAGGGACTTGTGGCAGTTTCGATCAACAAAGGCAATGTCATCCCGCACCAGCTGGCTCCGCCAGATAATCTGATTCACGTTGCTGGTGCCATTCAACACATAATAGGTCTGATCGGCCCCGAATACCCTGGCCGAGTTCTTTTCCGCATCACCCACCACGCCGCTGTGTTCAAGCAAAGAACCCAGCTCCGGAACGGAGACGGAGAGATCCGAACGGAACACGTTTTCACCAAAGAATTTGTAGAAGGCGACCCCTGCCGGGCTTCTGAGAAACCCCAGCCCCCCCATGTGGCCGGGGGTGTGCCAGGCAAATTTGTATTCCCTCGCATAGTTAATCAGTTCGCCAAAAAACGGTGGATAGTTGGATAGGATGTACTCTTCCGCGTGGGCCACGATCCGGCCGGCAAGAAAGGAAATGGTATCGGATGTCTTCCAGAGGCAATCGTTTATTTGTTTCAGGACTTCCGCCGGAATGGCTTCCATGCCGCCAATCCCCATGGGCCCCGTCGTCAGCAGAATCGGCACATGTTGATGACGCTCCCTCATCTTGAAAATGAGTTGGGCGGCGGTGGTTCCCTCATGGGGGTCTTCCAAAGGAATGTCCCAATCCACAACAATGCTTCCGAAATCAGACCTGGAACGGAATATCTCATACCCGTCTTCGTAAGTGTAAGACGGTATGATCCGGCAATTGTGGATTTCCTCCAGTTGCCGGGACAGCTGACGCAACCGGTAGCCCTCATCGTTTTGTGCATCAAATTGACCCGAAATTATCATGATGGGCCATTCGCTTTTATCGATATCCATATTCCCCCTCCACCATTTGAAAAAGTAATCGTTTCTTATGGAATGTCCTCGGATGTATCCTTCATCCAGTGAGGCTTTCTGAGTGCGTATATCAGAAAAGACGCCCCGCACATCACCAGAATACCCAGTACCAGAAATGATTCATAGAACAAAAGGCTTCCCGTCTTGAGCTGGGCCGGCGGAAAAAAACCGATGAACAGGGTAAACACGCCCCCCAGAAGCCCCAGCAGAGCCACGCCCCACATTCCGAAATTCCCTCCGGGAATCCGATAAGGACGGTGGGTGTCCGGCCTTTTGTAGCGCAACACGATGGCCGATATGAACATGAGCAGATACATGATCAGATAGAGCTGGGCAGTGAGCGCCGTGAGAATCCAGTAAGCACTGCTCACGGTGGGCATCAGAAGAAATACAAAAACCAGGACCGTAACCACCATGGCCTGCAAAATCAATATATTCACCGGCACATCTCCATGAATTCTCCGCTGCAAAATGGGCGGAATCAGGCCATGGCGTGCCGATACCAGCAACCCCTTGCTGGGACCCAGAATCCAGGCCGCCACCTCACCCAGAGAACCCACCACGATCAAGATGGCCACAACCGGCACCAGCCAACCCAGATGATAAGCGGCAAGAAATTTCTCAAAGGCCTCCATGAGCCCGGCCACCAGGCTTATTTCTTTCTGGGGCACCACAAAAGCGATAGCCAGGGACCCCAGAACAATCGCTGAGATGGATATCAGCACGGAGAGGAAAATGGCTCTTGGAAATGACTTTTTCGGGTTTTTCACCTGGGAGGAATGGGCCGCGGAAACCTCAATGCCGGAGACGATGACCAGAGCGCCGGCAAGAAAAACAAGACTGTCCATGTGGGTAAAATCCGGTACAAGGGCCGCCCATGAAAAATGAATCTGGGAAGGATTTCCGCCGATAATCCAGCTGAACCCAAGAACCACAATCAGACCCGTGGTAATCAGGGTACTCAGCACTCCCAGGGTACTGATCCAAGCGGAAGTCTTCATGCCGCGCATGTTGGCAAAGGTCCCGCCCCAGTAGACCAACAGCACCACCGAAAGCGTATAGATTCTGTTCTCCGCCAATTCCGGAGAAAAGGCATAGGCAAGGGTCGCCGCGATAAACGACAAAACAGTGGGAAACCAGATGACATTTTCGCTCCACTGAAGCCAAATGGCCAGAAAGGCCCAGCGTTCCCCGAGGGCCTCATTCACCCAGATGTAAACGCCGCCGTCCCCTTTGGGAGGCCAGGTGGAGGAGAGCTCCGCCGTCACCAGCGAGATGGGTATCAAAAAAAAGGCGGCGGATACGGCCATGAAGGAGATGGCCTGAAACCCTTCCTCGGCCATCAGGGGAAGCCCCCTGACACTGTAAATAATGGCCAGGTTTATCATTGCCAGGGAAATCCATCCGATGGTCCCCTGGCCCGCCCCCTTACGGAGCGTCGATTGCTCCTCTTTCAGCGCCTCCTGGTTCTCACGAAGAACCGCATTCGGCATCGGCATACCCCGTTGTGATACGCTTTACTGGATGGACCTTGAAAACCCACAAGGGTCGAAACTACTGAAAATCCCTGATCGAGTCAAGGAATAAGGAAAAGTTAGCCAAACTTAACCTGAATAAAACCCTCTACCGAGAATTCTCTATGACCACAAAATTCAGTTGGATCAGGCAGCTCGTGCCATTATTTCATTGGCGGTCAGCTTGACAAAGTATTCCGGCAATGCCGGAAGTCTTATGATTTTTCGAAACCCGGGGAGGATACGATCTACCCCGGATTGAAGTTCGCTGTTTAAAGATAAGGGATTCATGCTGGCAAAAAGTTGCTCCAGGTCTGTTTTCCCGTTTAGAAGCAATCGCATGTAATCGTGATTTGCAAGGTTTTTTACTAAAGGCGTATCAGCCAGCATGTTCTTGAGCATGCGTTCTTTGGAATTGTGGCCTGTTTTCCGCCGGTTTTCACGACTCAGTTCTCTAAAGAAATGCTCAAGGATGTTGTTTGTGCGTTGAGGGTATAGGACGACGGATCCAGACGGCGTATCCACTATAATTGGATCGTTAAAGAGTTGGCCGAGATACTTGTCGATCTGTTCGGCCATTTTGCAGCAAAGTGAGTCAGAAGCAAATTTTTCATTTTGATCGAGCCGTTGTCGGAATATCATGACACCTTCACGAATGCTGATCATGTTCGCGGTACCTTCATCATTGAGTCCGTTGGTGCCGCCGGGTAAAGCGATGCGCATGGCTTTGCGAAGTGAATCAAACGTGGCACTGCGCCATCGGATTTCTTTGACCAGGCTTTTAATCTCGAGATCTTCGGCAACTTCAGCCGCAGCCCAATACAACTTGTACAGATATTGAATATTGTTGGGTTTGTCGTTCTTTGATAATTTTATAAGGCGGGGCATTTGCTGTTCCAGCTCCAGCAGGCGTTCGGCAAAACACAGCAAAGGCCGGTCAAAAGGAAAACCGTAACCGTCACCGCTCTTTTTGCCTTGTAATGCCCACAGGGCAAGACCGTATGCAGATATAAGGGGCAAAAGCGGTGTTTCCATTTTGACGTTCTGGATTGTTTTTGCCAACCCCATTGGATTCGAAGATTGCTCGCAGGCGGCTTGGCGTGTTTCCCGCACCAGCGCTGATAATTGCGTACTGATTCCGTGGGACCTCAACCGGTTTCTCAGTTTTCCATACGCCGGATCGAGAATATCCTTGCCAATGTCACGCAAAAAATGGAAGTGACAGATGTAATCCGGCACTCCAGGAAACACCTCTTTAACTGCTTTGCAAATCCCGTGTCCCATATCATGAACGCATGCTCTCGGTGTTCCGTAGGCATCCTTGATGCCTTTCAGAAAAGGGATGATGTGATCGGAGCTTTCCGACGGGATTTTGACATTGGCCAATACGATCCGGCTGAGACTGTCAAGACCCGTCATCAACGCGGGGGCATCACCCGCGTGTGTCGCGTCCAGATGGAGAAGATAGCCGCCTTTAAACGTCATGCTCTTTCGAATTCGTGGTATCGCCTGCCGGTGAGCATGGGCCAGATACAAAATGAACTTACGCCCCAGATAATCGATTTCCGAAGCGCACAAGTGCACGTTTCGAATGGCCAGTTCGGCGCGTATCTCCTCGGTGGTCTTGTACCGCTCATACATGGATCGTCCAACGAAAACCAGCACATCGTATGCTACGTTCGATCGGACTGGAACCAGTTGACGTAATGTATCAGAGCCCAGAACAGCGCCGCAGCCCGGACATTTTCGAAGAGTTTCATGGGCAAACATGGGGCCGGTCATTGTCCACACCTTCTTTTGCCGGGTCTTTTGCACCAGAAGTCGCTTTCCGCAGGAACATGCATCCTTTAAAGGGATGAAGCGGATGACCGGGGGCTGTGGAAACAATGCCGAGGGCGATGTATCCATGGACAACCGTTTGAGGGTGGTACTTATTACTTTCAGGGCACGGACACCGCAGTCCACATGGTTTTTTTTAGATCGTGTTGCTCGAAAAGGTACTCGATCTGTTCCGGACTCACGTTCACATTCTTGCTTCGGGAAACCTTTTCGGCCAACTGCTCGAAGCTGGAATCCGGATCCCGGATAAACTCTGCCAGAACCAGCAGTGCCATCTCGGCCGAAAAACTTTTCGGTGAATGCTGAGCAGTCAACGCCTGTCGTTGACTGGCTGACTTGTAAGGATCGTTGGCAAAGTATACCTGACTTCGCCCTATTTTTTCCCGGGTGATTTCGCCCTTTCGCCACAGGTTCACCAGCACCCCATGGCAACGGCATCGGAGCGTCTTGCCGAGCATCTCCGCATTCATGCCGGCCGGACTTCCGCTGATCAGCGAAACAAGGGTTTTCGTCAATGTTCCTGCGCGGGAAAATCCGATATCGCGGTAAAACCATAATCCGTTTCTTCCAAAACGCGGTATCGAACGAAGGGTGTACCAGGAACCGTTGTGAGTGAAACTGCTGTAATACCCGGTTTTGGCCAGAAATCTGCGAACCGATGGAATGGAGTACTGCATTTCGGCAGCCAACGGTTTGATCATCCAGCATGGTGTTTGTGCAAAAAGGGAAACCAGATGTTGTCTTGGTGGAGATGTCGCTGTCATATTGCGCCTCCGATAAAGTATTGCAGCTAAAGCTACAAGCTTCCATTTTATGCAATACATTATCAGATATGGCGCCCCATGGCAACACCCTTTTTTCCAAGTGCGGACTGGGTAGATTGCTGGATATGTTCAATGGAATAAACACGTTATTCGAAAATCGTCTATAGAGGGTTACAAAAATGTTTTCTGTGTTCCAATCGAAATTTATGATAAAGTATGGCACCTTTTATCTCTTAAATGGTTGAAATGTTTATGTGCCAACTGAATCTTGTGGTCATAGAGAATTCTCTTTGACATTGACAGCATGGGTCGATTTTCCTTATAGTCTGGCACGACCCCATAGGATCTGATCCAAATACCATGCTCAGTTCATTTCGAAAAAGAGAAAGCCGTTTCAATATCTCCATCGGTATCACAACCTTTGAAAAGCGGTTTGAAGATTATTTCGTGCCGCTTTTGAAGAAAATCCGCTCCTTTGAAAGGGAAGCGGAAATCCTGGTTGCCGTAAACGGTGAACACAAGAGAGATTTCGATGACGGTTATCGCAAGCGCATGCTCATATTTCTTGCGGAACAGCCAAGGGTGTTTCCGGTCTTTTTTACTTCATTTAGGGGGCTTTCCAAGCTCTGGAACACCCTCCTCATTCATGCCTCCGGCGAATTTCTGCTGATGCTCAACGATGACACCTTGATCACCGACGAAAAATTCATGAGAAGAATCGAAAAAGTGCTAAAAAAAAACGGTGGCAGATCCTTTTTAATCAACCAATCCTGGTCCCATTTCCTTGCCAGCAAAATAGAGATGGAACAACTCGGGTATTTTGATGAACGGCTGTTGGGAATTGGGGAAGAAGACGGGGACATGACATATCGATACATCCGCAAGTACGGTGCACCCATGAAAAGCCACGCCATGAAAGGCTTCAGGAATTACGCCCAGAAAACCCTTGGGGAGCAACCGCTCAACATCAGCTGCCATTCGGGCAGCAAATACAGCCGCTTCAACCGACGTTTTGTGCACGAAAAAAAGTATAAGGTCTCCTCTCCTCAGAATGGTCAAGGGGAGGGCATCCAGGGGATGTTCGACGCGCCCATGGAAATGAAAGACGAAGGCCCGGATCAGTACCCCAACGAGCGGTTTTACCGTGAGCATTTGGATGAACTCTAGGTCCTTTCAAATGAGACAACCATGATCACCGTGGGTATCGTAAAAGACTGGGACTGGCCTGATCTTTTGAGACAGACGCCTGGTGAAAAGGGGGTGTGGAAAGAGATCCGGTTCGTCCTTGACCCGAAAGAACCCTGCGATTTCCTCGTGGTGCTGAACAACAAAATGAAGACGGAAACAGAAGTTCGCTGCCCCCGGGAGAATGTCTGGTGCCTGATGCAGGAACCCTATATGCGGGGGCACACCGATTGGATGGTTGAAAAACTGGACCCCTATTCAAGGGTTTTGACCCACCACGTTCCCCCGGACCGTTCAAAGTTTGAGGCCTCACAGCCCGCACTCCCATGGCATGTGAACAAGACCTTCGATGAACTCCTTGGTTTTGATATGCCCGAGAAAACCAAACTGCTCTCGTGGGTGGTGGGTAATGCCCGGGATCTTCCCGGTCACCAAAAGAGATGGGGCTTGCTGGAACATATTCAGAAAGACGGTTCCCTGGACATCGATCTTTTTGGCCGGGCCGTGCGTTTCATTGAAGACAAATGGGAGGGGCTGGCCTCCTACCGATATTCCCTTGCCATCGAAAACAGCAGCAGCAAAGACTACTGGACCGAGAAAATCGGGGATTGCTTCCTCGCCTGGTCCGTCCCCATCTACTACGGTTGCACCAACCTGGAAGACTATTTTCCCGCAGAATCATTTATCAGAATCAATATCGAATCTCCAAAAGAAGCCTTTGAATCGGTGAAAACCATCATCAATAATGATAGCTGGGAAAAGCGGCTTTCCGCCCTGAATGAGGCCCGCAATCTGGTGCTCAAACGATATCAGCTCTTTCCCCACCTGTGCCGGCTGATCAAGTCACAACCAAAAAGGGATCCAAAGCCCGTTGATATGGTGGTACCGCCTTACCGGCGCAGCAAGAAGGCCTCCCTTTATCACCTGCAATATAAAATCATGAAGTTTTTCAACTTTCCCCTTGGGGGCAGCTGAAGATGATCAGTATCATTGTCTGCTTCTATGAAAGGCTGAACCATCTGAGATGCTGTCTCGACTCCATTGCACTCGCAAGCCAGCTCTTTGACGAGGTGATCATCACCGATGACGGCTCAAGTAAAGAGACGGTCAGCAAACTGAAAGCGCTCATCGGATCCTACGACTTCGCTATTCACCACGTGTGGCAGGAAAAAAAGGGTTTCAGAAATGCCGCCGCCAGAAATAACGGCATCCGCCATGCCAGAGGCGATTACCTCATTTTCTTTGACTGTGATTTCCTCGTACTCCCTCACACAATCCCCCGGCACATGAAAGCAAGAAAACAGGGGAGATTTGTTGCCGGCGGATACAAGAACATGGATGAAGCCTCAACCCTAAAAACCTTTGAAACCCCCATCACCGAGGAATTCTTAAACGGGCTGGACGGGCAATTGGATGAAAGAGCGCTCATCAAGACCCACCGGCGTTTCATCAAGCGGACCCTGTTGATGAGGCTGGGTCTGGCACCGCCAAAGAAACAGAGTCTCGGGGGACACTTCTCCATTTACAAAAAGGATCTTGAGCGGGTAAACGGCTATGACGAGAATTTCGTGGGGTGGGGCGGCGAAGATGAAGATCTGGGCATTCGATTGGTTCGGGCCGGCATTCACTGCCGGTCGGCCATTCATCATGCCAAGGTCCTGCACATGTGGCACCCGCCGGCCATCACGGACCGGCGCTGGCAGGAAGGGCCCAATATTCAGTATTTCAATCGAAAAGAGATCCCCGTCTTCTGTGAAAAGGGTCTTAAGAAACCGCAAGACATCATTTACCCCTAAATTATGACATTGGATGTATGAATTTTGGGGTTATTTATGACACTCGTTTACAAATTCATCAAGCATCCTCTGAGTTCCCCGGTTCTGGGTCATTCAGCTTCCACACGATGGTGATCATGGCCAGGATGGTAAAGAACGCCACTTCCGTCAAATGGGTGAAGATGGGATCCAAAGATCCCTTCACCAGAAACATGACGAACAGCGCCGAGACACAATACCCCCATCCTTTGATGAAGCCGTCGTTGCCGTGCCGAAGGGTCTGCCAGCACATCTTTCCGGCATTGAACAACAGATAGAGGAAAAACAGAAGTCCCACAAGCCCCGTTCTAACGCCAACATTTAGAAACATATTGTGGGGGCGCTTGAAAAGATGTTCCACAATGCCGTAGGTTTCCGGTAAACCGCCGTCCGCTTCGGAATTTTTGGAAACCTGCCGCTTGTAGGCCTTCAAATCGACCACTTTCGGACCCCACACATCCATCCGGTATTTTTCCGGCAGTCTTTCATTATAGACATTCGGATCAATGGCCTTTCGATTCTGAAAGGTCTTGATACCGAAACCCGTTCCCAATACCGGATAATCCTTTATGATTTCCCATGATATGTACGCAATGGCAATGCGGTGAAGAAGACTCCCTTTGTCACTGACATTTGATTTATCGGACAGCATAAACCGGTCTTTCATGGGAGAAAAACAGATGAGAAGCGCAAAGGCGATGACGAATATCAGAAACACCCTTTTGTACTTTAAAAGCAATATGACCGCCACAATTCCCAATGCCACAATATTGCTTCGCGACTGGGTCAGAACCGTCACCAAAAGAAGTGCCGATAGAGAAAAAACCATCAGCACCCGGTATTGCCAGGATCGACCCTTTTCTCCAAGATGGTGGGCCGACAATATGGCCGCAAAGAGGGTAATGACACCCATCAGGTTGGTGGGGGTCTGTATGAAGCGAACACCGAACCGTGTCGAAGATGCATTCTTCCCGAGAATCAGATACTCATAGCCAAGGGCCCCCACACAGAAGACCGCAGCTGAAATGACGATGATCCATGACAGGTACATCAATCGCTTTTTGGTGTTAAAGACATTGATGAGCAGGTAATAGAGCATCAGGTATTTCAACAGATGTGAATAGAAATCGTGGCGGCTGTTTTGAGTGTCCAGGGCGAAAAAAAGCCCCAGACCGGCCCAAAGGGTAAAAAGCACAAAAGGTATGGTGAGCGGGGAACTAAAGGAAAATGGGACCCTTTTTAAGAGGATGCCCAAGATCGCCAGAAAAACCGAAAGGTAGAAACTGATTTCCTGAATACTGGTGGTGTGGGGAAAGGGGTTAAAGAACATGAAGACCCCCATGAAGCATAAAAGGCCTCCATCCAACACCTTTGAAAAAAGGGCCCAGGTTTTCCCGTTCTCATTTGCCACGGTGCCCGTCATCCCCTTTTCTCCCGATCCCTGCCAAATCCCGCTTCAATTTCCCTCAATTTCACATAGCGTGCGAACATGGCATAGGCATCGGATACGGCAATGATCAGACCGGGCAAACCGTCCCGAAAGCCTCTTTTCACAACATAGACTTCCAGGAATTTAAAGAGGGGACGAAAAAAGAGAAGCGGCAGATGAAACCGTTTGCCCCGGTCAAACATGTCCTCCGCCAGCAGGGTGGAAAAGCTGTTGATGGTCGCCAGTTGTCCTGACAATCCGCCGCCATAGGGATAGTGGAGGATATCCTGTTCCAAATCCCCCACAGGGCCGTCCACCGCCATCCGTTCGTGGACCCTGCCGCCCACCCAGGATCCTTTGTCCCGCCTGAAAAGCCGTAACTGGCGATCCGGATAGTAACCGCTGTGATGAATCCAGCGCCCCTGATAGAAGGAGCGCCTCGGTATCCGGTAGCCGTCCGGTCCCGTCTCATTTCGCTCAATTTCACGCACGATTTCATGGCGCAACGCCCTTGAGACCGCCTCATCGGCATCAAGGCTCAGAACCCATTCCTCCCTTGCCTTTGACAGGGCAAAGTTCTTCTGGGCCGCATATCCCGGCCAGTCCTTCTCATAAAGGCGGTCCGTATATCTCCTGGCAATCTCGACGGTTTGATCGGTGCTCCCGGAATCGACTACGACGATGTCACTGGCCCACTGGACACTCTCCAAGCACCGCGCCATATTCTCCGCCTCATTGCCGCAGATAATACAAACGGACAACCGGTTCATGAAAGCCTGCCCCATGGGTCCTCTCCCGCGCACCTTTTTTTTGAAAATGGAGATCTCAAGCCAACGGTCTGTTATTCTCGGGTCGGTCCCTAACCCCTAGAACTGCCAGCCGATGCTGAAAATCCAGGACTGATCCCACTTATCCTTGCCGTCCGCCGGCTGGTTGTCATAGTCATAGTTGAATTGAAAGGATGCAAAGAGCTTTGAAATGAGCGGCAATCGAATGCCCGTCCGCGTGCGAAGCACCCAATTGGCGCTCTCTTGAAAATCGTAGAGGAAATCATTGTGGTGAAACACCTGAAACAGCTTTTGGAAGAACCACATGTCAAAATCGAACACCCAGTAGGCTGAAAAGTACTCCCGTTGGTCAACGTTTCCAAAGTTCTTCATTTTCTTGCTGTACTTTTCATAAGCATAACCCGGTCCCAGCTTCATGGAGAGGTTCTTCTGATCTGAATGCCATACCTGATACCCCGGCCCAATCGCCGCATTGGCCAGCAGGGTCAGATCCTTGAATTTGTCCGATTGGGCCGTACCGCCCCCCCAGACAAACCATTTCTTGGTGAGAAACCGTTCGTAGGCCCCCGATCCCAGCCAGTTGTCTTTGGTGAGCGCGCTCTTGCTCCACTCACGGTTGAATTGACCATAGAACTTAAACACATGGGGCATTTTGGCGATTTTCAGATTACCGATGAGGTTGTATTTCTCAGTATTGGTGTTTCCGGTTTCCCTGCTGGCCCCGGCGCTCACATTACCTGAAAAACGCCAGGTCTCAGGCGGTTTGGGCCGGCTCATGGTTTCGACCGCTGAAAGCTTTAGGGGCGGGGGTACCGCACCTTCCTTCGGCTTCAGCAGGAGTTCTCCCGTCTCTGATGTGGACAGGGTCCCCTTGAGGGGTTTGTCCTCTCCGATGGAGACTTCCATGGGCTCATCGGTGGTGAGTTTGGCCACCTGATCCCAACTGATGTTGATATCCCCCGCATAACCGGTCTTAAAAACAAGTTTTCCCTGGCTCAGGGAGACCACTGTTCCCTGAATGCGATCCCCGTTTTTCATGACCACTTCGTCGGCCATGGAGGGACAAACCGTCTGAAACAAAATACCGATCACCCACAAGGCGAAAAACAGGCCCGTTCCCGCGCACTTTCCCTTAAGAAATCCCATGAGATCAAACAACCCCCGTCTAAAAAGAACCACTAGCCCCCTTTTGTGATGTTGGGCGATTATAGGGAAGGCGCCGGTATGTGTCAATGATGCCACCCAAAAAACGGGTGAGTTACTCTGGAAAACCGCATTGAACAAAATCGGGTCACTGTGGTAGAGTCCTGTTAGATTGTTTCCCCTTAAATATAAGGAGAGAAAAAATGAAAAGAAATCTCAGGTTTTTTTACACGGTCCTTGCCACCGCGTCTTTTTTTCTGATGGTCATCCTGAGCCCCGCGTCGGCGACCGGGAAACGATCCGCCAAAAGCGAACAGCTGGTGCTTAAGGAGGTGACCCTTTTCAACAACGGTGTCGGGTTCTTTCAGTTGAGGGGGCAGGTTCCGGCCGGCGACGAGATCCGTCTTCGCGTAAAAAAAAGCCAGATGAACGATCTGTTGAAAAGCCTTACCGTCCTAAACCTTACCAGCGGACGGGTGAGCAGCATCGTATATGACAATGACAAAACCATTGATCAGAAGCTCAGCGACTTCAATTTCCAATTAAAGAACAGCCTGGGACTCCCTCAGATTCTAAGACAGCTTCAAGGGAGCGAAATTCGGGTTTCAATGGGAAATTCCGCCATCCAGGGAACCGTCATGGGCGTTGAAAAACGGAACGTCCGGGAAGATAAGACGGTCATGCCTTGGTTCTTTCTGACCATCATGGATCAGAGCGGAGAGATGCGCACCTTCGGCACCGCTGAAATCACGGCAATTACCTTTCTGGACGAAAAGCTGAACGAGGACCTGGACCGGTATCTGAGAATTCTCTTTCAGGAGCATCAACGAAACGGAAAAACCGTCGTCATCACCCCTCAGGGAGATGGGCCACAGGAGATGATGATCAGTTTTGTTACTGAAGTACCGGTGTGGAAAGCATCGTACCGCATCGTTATCCCGGAGGTGCAAAAGGAGAAAAATCCTTTTCTTCAGGGGTGGGCCATTGTGGACAATGTGAGCGGAGAAGACTGGGAAGATGTTCAGCTCGCCCTGGTCAGCGGCATGCCCGTGTCATTCATCCAGGAGCTGTACGCACCCAGATTCAAAAAGCGTCCGGAACTTGAAATGGACGACGAAGCGGCCGTGGCGCCGGTCGTCCCGGAAGCTGCCATGGCCAAAAATCGAATGCTGATGGCAGCGCCTGAGAGTCCGAAGCCCAGGCCGGGTGTCCTCAAAAACGAGGCCATGGCCAAAGGGTTTGCCGCCGAACCGGACATGGAAGAAAGCGTTCGCAGATTGAAGGCCCGGACCGTCACCCGGGAAGTGGGCGATATGTTTGAGTACATGATCGACCATCCCGTAACCATCGCGCAGAATTGCTCGGCCCTGGTCCCCATTGTCTCAAAGGAGATTGAGGGGCAGGCGGTGGATCTTTACAATGAAAAAGCCAGACCAGAGCACCCGCTGGCGGGAATAAGGCTTACAAATACGACCGGCCTCACCCTTGAGGGGGGCCCATTGACGGTGTTAAGGGGCGGGACCTACGCAGGGGAGGCTTATGTAAAGAGCCTGAAGCCTAACGAGCAGCGGTACATCACCTACGCGGTGGACCTGGGCCTCCATGTAAACACGAAAAGAGGAAGCACCACCGAACCGGTGGACCGGGTGGTCATCAACCGCGGCGTCATGCGCTTTCATCGCGGGATCATTGAAACCAGGCGCTACAATCTCAATAACAAGAACGCGCAGAACAGAACCGTGGTCATCGAACATCCCTACCACAGCTCCTGGAAATTGCTGACACCCCAAAAACCGCTTGAGACCACCGACAATTACCTTCGGTTTCAAGTGACGGTCCCCAAAAACAGCGAGACCGTATTTGTGGTAAAGGAATTGCGGGATGTGTGGGAAAGCATTTCCGTCAGCAATCTGACCCCTGACAATATTCTCATATTTGCCCGCAAGAAATATCTGGACGAAAAGACGCTTCGGCAACTTGAAAGAATCGTGGCCGTGAAAGACGATGTGGCCCGCATCAAAACCAAACTGAAAGCCATCGGAAAGGAGAGGGACCAGATCTATCAGGATCAGAAAAGGCTTCGCCAAAACCTCATGGGCCTGGGGCAGACCTCCGAGGAAAAGGGGCTTCGAAGCCGCTATATTCAGCAGTTTGCCAGCCAGGAAGACCGTTTGGGAAAGATGAAAAGGGAAGAAGAAACCCTGAAGGCCCAGGAACAAAAGCAACAGACGGTCCTGAACAGGCTCATCAACGATCTCAGCATGGATCTCAATATCTGAGAACCAATACCGGAGAATCAATCCGCGGGATGGACGATCAGCTTCTGTCCCGGATGGATGGGATCCCGGGGTTTAATGCGGTTCCAGATCAACAATGCCGTGACCGGCACATTAAAGCGGCGGGCGATGGCCGAGAGATTGTCCCCCGGACGTACCACGTAAATGCGGCCTTTTTGGTCTTTCACGTATAGCTTGAGCAACCGGGAAAACCGCTGTTGAAAGCCCGTAAGGGACCCCTTTGGGATGCGAAGAACGTGCTCCCCTTCAGCCAGATAGTGCCCTCGAATTTCGGGATTGAGATCCTTGATGACCTTGAACCGGGTCTTTGCCGCCTCCGCCACGAGCCGGATGGGGGTCTCGCGATCGCATTTGAGCCCTACCCTGTCGAAACTCAAGAGCGGATAACGGTCTTTTTGGGAGAGATTGAAACCGTATTTCTTGGGATCTAGAAAGATCAGCTTGATGGCGAGAATCCGAAACAGGAAGTGTTGCGTCTCAAGGGGCAGATAAAGATCATAATAGTTCATGCTGTCCTGGGCCAGGATCTCGGCCAGCAGCCCTTTTTCTCCCATGTTGTAGGCGGCGGCGGCCAGGGTCCATGACCCCAGTTCCTGATAAAGGTCTCTAAAATAGCGGATGGCTGCCTCGGTGGATGCGAAAAGATTCCGCCTTTCGTCCATACGGTCATTGATGGTGAGGCCGTATTTTCGCCCGGTGGGCCTCACAAACTGCCAAAAACCGATGGCCCCCCGGCTTGAGCCCGCATGGGGTCTCAAAGCGCTTTCAGCGATGGCCACGTACTTGAGATCATCGGGAAGACCATTTTTTCTGAGCATCTTTTCCACGTGGGGCAAATACCGCCCCGCCCGTTTCAACCACAGGATCACCTGGGGCCTGTTCCAGAGGGTTAACAGGAGTTCCCTCTCAAACCGCTCTCTGACATCCGGGTTGTCCATGGGCACCGGTTCCCCGCAAAAATTCTGCCCGGCCGGTATGTCAAGCGACGCTGCCAGGTCCGGAATCCGTGCCGGTTCAATCAATTTTGCCTCGGTGTTCCCGGCTGAGAAAAGCCCCATCCCCACCATCAATATGGCCAGCCACCTCACGGCTATTCCACCCAAAGGCCCCTTTAAAAACGCGCTAGTGATTGAGGTTCCAATCATAATAGAGATACTCCTTGGTAATTGCAGGCCAGTTTTCCTTTAGAAAACGCCATTTTTCATCCCTGTCCAGGTACCTGAGCAAAAACGCCCCGATGCCCTGGGTACCGCCGAAATCCTTTTCGTACCAATTGAAGATCTGGGACAGAATCACCTTTCCCTTTTCAGGCAACGCAATGACTTCCGAACTGTTGACAAAGTTCCTGGCCGCCACATCCAGCTGTTCGTCCATCTTTTCAGCCTCGTAGAAGCCGATGGGCGCACAGGAGCGAGATCCGCAAACAAGGGCAAAATGGATTCTTGGATCCATCCTGCCAACGCAAAACTCACGTCGCGGATCGTTTCCCCCGAAGAGCGGCCCGATGCCGTGGGGAGGGCGCCTGTTGGCCCTTAAGATACCGTGTTCAATGTCATCCGGTGAAAAGTGATAATCGTCAATGCGGTAGGCGATGGATTTGAAAAAACCGGGTATTTCTTTGACGGATGACGCTATTCCCAGTTCCACGATGCCGTGGATCACGATAGCATTGTAGATATTGATCCAGAATGCCGTCTTTTCTTCATCGGTTGAAAGACGTCTCAGTTCAAACCCTGAAAGCCCCGTGGCGGTTCTCCGGTAATGACGGTAATCTGAAGAGGCTTTCATGCCGGCGTAATCGACCCTGCCCCGGTGAATATCGTAGAACTTCTTCTTCAGATCATTGATGGCGGCCATCAATTCGGAAGCAAGGGAATGGGCGGCCCGATTTTTCGGAATGCCATCCCCATTCAGCACTTCCACTTTTAGAAGGCGCCTTAGCTCTGCGGGCTTCAACCGATCAAGGAGATGGGTATCCATGCTATAGTATTCATAAACCAGATCCAGGAACAGGGCGGCGGTCCAGGAAAAACTTCCCGACCCATACCCCTGTCCCGTTCTGGAATCGAAGTACTCGTGAAACCCGAAGCGCATGGGAAGTTGTATCATATCCCGTTTCATGGCATCGGCTTTTTCTCCATATCCGTATCCCTTAAGCCCTCGTGAAATCATCCAGTTCATGTTGATCCATACCGGCCCGCGCCAGTAGTTTCTGGAGTCAAAATCTTCCAGCGTCATATCATAGTTGGGAACCGTGAAGCAGTTTCCCTGGTGAAGCGCACAAAAGGCCACGGAATCGAGGGTCTCAAAAAGCCGTTCCGCCTGGGCTTTTGTGGCGGCACCGGCAAAAAGCGGGGTAAATCCGGCCGCGGTGGCGGAATGGAGGTGTCTGTTGCTCACCACGTCAAAGGACTCAAACTGCCTGCAATCGGAACACCAAAGACGGTCGGATATGGCACCGGAAGTCACTTTCTCCCAGGAAGAGACTTCCGAAACCTCTTTTTTGAGGATGTCCGCGATGGTCATCAAATCCCGGTTGGCCCGGCAGAGAATTGAATTAAACAACACATCCAGAACCATAAAGGGGCATTGACCCGAAATGGCGTCTTCCCGGTAATCCAGCCGCCTGAACAGATCCACCAGATAGACATAACGATCATAATCCTCATCACTGGGCCGTTGATCAGCGGGAACGCCGTGTTTCAGGTCTTTTCGGTCATAGGGGGGAAGGGATGACCGGTCAACGGCGATCTCTTTTAACGGCCTGTCCCAGGCTGGAGAGTTGTCCAACCCCGACTCCCAGGGATGTCTGATATAGACGAGGCCGGATCCATCCGGGTCCCTTTCATCATACAGATAGCGATGGAGTGCCAGGAGCTTCGGATACATGAATTCCAGGAACGCCCTCCCCCTTGAGCTGTCCCGCTCGTTTTTAAAAATGTGCAGACAGGCCGTCGCGTGAATGGGTGGCATGGTAATCCCGCTTGTGGGCCTGCCATGGGGTACCTGCCAGAAATCCGGCTCAGGGAAATAGTGCCCCAACGCTTTTGGGTTAAAGACAATATGGGGAACCATTCCGTTGGGCCATTGGTGGGCAAAGAGGGACTTCAGTTCCTGCTGGGCCCTATCCGGATGATAGTGGGCATTGCCCATGGCAATGAAAGCGGAATCCCAGTTCCATTGATGAGGATAAAGACCGGGAGAAGGCCTCGTATAACCGCCCATCCAGTTGGCCTTAAGGATGCGTTTTGCCTCTTTGGCGTACGCTTTGAAACCTCTTGTGGCGAAAAATCCCAACATGCGATCTTCACTCTTCCCCGCACGCCCTTCCCTTCAGATGAAAAAAGAATTTGAGCCCTTTCTTCACCTTGTCGGAAAAAATCTTCGGTGAAAGATAGGCGCCTGCCACCCGTTTACTGATCTCGCCCAGTGTGGGATAAGGGTGCACGGCGGATGCAAGGGTGGAAAGCTTAACCCTTCCGTTTAATACGGCGACCCATTCGTTTAAGAGTTCTCCGGCCCGGGGCCCCAGGATCTGGACCCCCAGGGGTTTTTCGTCCTTGTCCAGAATCATCTTGATCCTTCCCGTGTGCTCCCCTTCCGCAAGACTCCTGTCGTTGTCTTTGAACGCCTCGGTAAAGACCGAAACCGCAATGCCGGCTTCCCGGGCCCTTTTTTCGTTCATTCCGATGCTGGCAAGTTCCGGATCCGTGTAGGTACACCATGGGATCAGCGTGTAATCGGCTTTCCTGGGCAGATGAAAAACAGCGTTTCCAACCACGATCCCTCCTTCATAACCGGCGACGTGGGTAAACTGAAAATGGCCCGTCACATCTCCCGCGGCATAGATGTGTTTGTGAATGGTACGAAGGCGGTCATCCACCAAAATGCCCTTTGGCTCAGGCTCAATTCCGATTGCCCGAAGGCCCAAGCCTTCCACGTTGGGCGAACGGCCCATGGCGACGAGCACCTGCGCCACCTCAATTGATGCCGTTTTTCCGGATTCATCCCTGAATCGCACTTCTCGACCTTTTCCCGATTCCTTTACCTCAGTAACCGCGGCATTCAAATGGAAGGAGACACCTTCACCGGTGAGAACCTTCATCACGTCATCGGCCATGTCCTTATCCTCCTTGGTCAGGATCTGGCCGCTTCGCTGTACAACGTGAACACGGGTCCCCAAACGAGAGAAGGCCTGCGCCATCTCCACGGCGATGGGACCGGCCCCCAGAATCGCCATGGATTGGGGCAGATGATCCAGTGAAAAGATCTCTTTGTTGGTCAAGTAGGAAATCCCTTTCAGCCCTTCAATGGAAGGGATGCCGGGGGATGAGCCGGTGGCGATGACCCAGCTTTTCGCCGATATTGTTTCGCTGTTGAGCCTGATGCTGTGCTCGTCCAAAAAAGCGGGGGGGCCAAACAGGACCTTGGCCCCAAGGCGGCAGAAGCGCTCTTCCGAGTCATGTTCTTGAATGGTTGAAATGACCGACCCGATTCTCTCCCGCACCTTTCTATAGTCCACCGGCCCCGGTTCCACCGGTGGAAGGCCGAAGGTTTCTGCCCGTTTCACGGTGTGATACACCCGGGCCGTCTTAATGAGCGTCTTGCTGGGCACGCACCCGTAATGAAGACAGTCGCCCCCCAGTTTATCTTCTTTTTCAACCAAAAGGGTTTTTGCGCCCAGCTGTGCCGCACCGGATGCCACGGTGAGGCCGGCGGCCCCGCCGCCCAGAATGCCGATATCATAATCGTAGGTTGCCACCGCCAAACCTCCTTTTGGGCTATCTCCCGTTCAGGGACCAGTCGTAATCCAAGTATTCCACTTCCACTTCCGGCCGCTCTTTTTTGAGCGTCGCCAGCATATCCCCCTTGGCGTATTTCATGAAAAAACCGACAATATCGTCATTAAAGTCCTCTCCATACCACTTGAATATGCGGCTCACATACAAGGTATTCCCATCAAGGCGGTTCTTGTCCGGATCGTTGATAAAGGATTCGGTCATCCGGTTCAGCTGCTGATCCAGGACGTCTCCCCGATACGGTTCCCACATGAGGGGCGGGCAGCTCTTGGACGCACAGTTGACGGCGAAATGGATCCTGGGATCCTTGAAACGGGGCCTCAGAATATCATGTTCGATGTTGTCCAGGGTCAGTTTCTTTCCGTCAATGAGCGCAATCTCCTTGCGCCAGGGGCTTTTAAAAAAACTTCCCAGATCCTTGATGGATTTCACCCCCGGATATTCGCTCAGAATAAGCTTGATGGTCCAGGCATTATAGGCATTGATGTAAAAGGCGAACTGCTCGTTTCGAGGGAGCGTTTTTGTATCGACAGCCGCCAGCATTTCCAGGTACCGGTCCAGCTTGGCTTCATCGTTTTTGAATCCCTGATAGTCCACGAAGCCGTTTTTCACATGCGCTTTTAGCAACGCCCCATACAGACCATGATCAACGGTTTGGCCGGCCAGGAGGGGTTTTGTAACCGCAACCGTGAGGCAGAAGATGGAAAGGCACAGCAATAAGGTCATTATCGACCCCTTTGCCACATCAAGATGAGAGGGCCTTTTGTAACAACCGGGAATTCCCAAATCCCTTTTTCCTGTGACGCTTCTTCCATCCATCGGCGATAACCTCCCCGTCATTTCGATTCATTTTCATGATCTTGAGATGAGGACATTTCCCTCATGATGCCAGGCCCGATTCGGCCGCCCTTTTTGACAGGTGTCTCTATGATATCATATTCTGTTCACAATTTCGAACCGATGATGGCAAAATGGGGAGGGAGGTTATGGGAGGGGCTGGCAATGCCCCTTTTCACCTCATTTAAGGCGTAATGACTGCGTAACGGCGCCCGCGGCCTTTTTTACGGCCCGGATCAACACCGGCCCTTGAACCAGGACGCCACCCTGGCAAGGCTTTGTATGACAGTGAAGTCCTTCTTGGCGGGATAATTCCGCCAAGGTCTTTTTTCCTCCGATGGCACGTTGATAGACGGCAAGGGTCCAAAGAGGGAAATAGCGGCTGTATCCCTGATAGCGCAGGTAGAACACCTTTGGAAAGCCGGTTCCGGTAAAATGCTCTTCCTCCCAAATCCCGTTGTCGTCCTGGGCATCCAGCAGATAGCGGATGCCCTTTAGGGTTTCCCTGCACCGGATTTCTCCCGCTGCAATGAGCGCCATGAGGGCCCAGGATGTTTGAGAAGGGGTACTGTCCCCCATGCCCGCCATTTCGGGATTAAAATAACTGTAGCAGGTCTCTCCCCAACCGCCGTTTTCGTTCTGTCGGGATTTGAGCCACGAAACGGCCTTTTTGACGTACGGTTGGGCCATATCTTCGCCAGCCATGCGGAGTCCGCACAGCACCGACCATGTACCGTAGATGTAATTGACGCCCCATCTGCCGAACCATGATCCATCCTGCTCCTGGGTATCTCGGAGGTAGCCGATTGCTTTGGCGGTGGGTGGACAATCAGGGCCGTGACCGAGCATGCCGAGCATCTCGACACACCTGCCGGTCACATCGGCCGTGCTCGGGTCCAGCAAAGCGCCATGGTCCGCAAAGGGGATGTCATTGAGGTACAGGGCGTCATTATTGATGTCAAAGGCGCCCCATCCGCCGTCTTTGTTTTGCATGCCCACAACCCAGTTGACCGCCTTTTCAATGCGATGGCGTTTCTTAGGAGAGTTGACATGGGCCCCCGCGCGGATAAGGGCCATCACCACGGAACAGGTGTCGTCAACATCGGGATATTGGGCATTTTCAAACTGAAAAGCCCATCCGCCGGGCTCAAGATTCGGCGCTTTATCCGCCCAGTCTCCCCTGACGAAGACCTGGTGGGCAAAGAGCCATGAAACGCAATTGTGGACGGCGGGGTGTTCCGGAGAAATGCCGGCCTCCATAAGCGCGCTCAGGGTCAGGCAAGTGTCCCAAACCGGGGAAACGCAGGGTTGAACCGTGGTGAAGTCACCGCAGGCCGAAAGGCCGGGGGTCGCCTGGATTTCCACCGCCGGGGCCGCCGAATTCCCGCCGTGAATGTGGAGAAAAGCCGGACCTCCCTGTTTTTGAGGATCGGGTTTGAAACGGTGAATGACCAGATCGTCAACAGCTTCCATTCCTCTCGCAAAATCGGGGTGATCTTCCGGATAGCCCAGGGCCTTGAGGGCCATCAGCGCATTGGCCATGGCGGGAAAAATCGCGCCGATCCCTCCGGACCCGCCCATATGTTCCAGGGTCCATCGTTCCGCCTGCTCCAGGGCCGTGTTTCTCACAAACCGGGGCATGTACGGCTCGATCCTTTTCAGCAGCCGGTCCATCAGAATGAAGACGTTCTTACGCCAACGTCCCCTGATGAAGCGATCCCAGCGAAAGGGATCCATGGTACCCAGACTTTCGGGAGGCGTGATGAACAGTTCCGGGATGCTCTCGTCCGGGCGCAAACGGCAGACGGGCTTTTTCTCATAGATAATCAGCAACGGAACCACCACCGTCCTGGACCAGTAAGACATCTTGGAAAGGTGGAAGAAGAACCATCGGGGCAGCAGGATCATTTCCACCGGCATTGCCGGAGGCGTGTGCCATGGCACCTGGCCCAACATGGCCAGGGCGATTCGGGTGAATACATTGGCGGACGCCGCACCGCCCAGGTTGAGAATAAGGGTCCGTGCGTTGGTCATGTGGGGGGCGTTCTGATCCTCGCCCAGGATTTTCAATGCCAGATAGGCTTTGACCGACGTGCTCAGGTTGGCGAATCCGTCCACGTCATAGAGCGGCCAACCGCCGTCCGGGAGTTGTTTGCCGAGGATATAATTGCGCAGGCGCTCGGCGATTTTATTTTCGAGGGGTTTTTGGAGAATTCTCCGCAAGAAGACATATTCAGACGGAATCGTAACGTCCGCCTCCAGATCGAAGACCCAATAACCGGATGGCTGTTGGCTGGACAAAAGCGTGGCCGCGGCCTTTTCAAGCGCCGTATCGGGCTGCTTGGAGGCAAGTATTGCCGCGGTGTTGGATTTACGGATCATCGCGTCTCTCTAATACCCGTTTTCGGCGAAAAGGCGTTCAGCGGCCTGAAGCACGAAAGATTTGGCTGCCGCTGAATCGCGGCCCTGTATGGGTTTGGGGTTCATGTGCAGACCTTTACTGATTGATCGATCAGTAAATAACCGTAAGGATCGCAGTTGTCAAGCCGCTCGTGAAACCCTTAACGCGCGGTGCGGAAAAAGGGAAGGTAAAATTTTCCTTTGACCTCTTTTAGAAATCTCCTTGTCTTTTATCAAGAATTCGATTCCCCGCCCTCTGTCCGGCCCGAAAGGCCGTCTCAATGCCGGAGTAATAGAAGCCGTCAGTTGCAAAATATATATTGTGGAAACCCTTCTCCGCCATGTTACGAGCCGTATGGTATCTTGACAAGTTGCCCGGCGTTAGTTGAACAGCGCCATGCTCCCATCTGTAGATCTTTGAAAACAAGAACTTATTTGAAAAGCCCGGGAAGAGAATATCGATCTCCGTCAGAACTCTCGCCCTGATCTTTTCCTCTGATTCGCTGAACAGGGCCCGGCTGGCCTCTTCGCTCAGAATGGCCGTCACAAGGCTCTTGCCTTCAGGGACCCGTTCAGGCCCCTTGTGTTTGTCAAACAGCACAGTGCCGAGAACGTTGAATTCCGTTCGGGGCATATTATAGATCATTGAAGTATCCGCATATTCTTGATCCGCGGCCAACCCCATCACAATGGACGGGGCGTATTTCATATTCCGAAAAAACGCTTCTAATTCCTCCGAAAGGATATGGAGCAGTTTGGGCACCAAGGGTGGCGGCACAGCCACAATGACTGCATCAAACATAAGGGCCTCAGGATTACTTCCCCCAATATTGACCTGGTAAGGGCCCTCATCATTCACCGGGCGTATTCCCAGCACCGGGGTTTTGAGCCTCACATCAAGACCCTTTTTGAGGTTCTCGGGGACCATCCCCATCCCTTTGGCAAATGCATAACTCCCTGATATTACAAGTTTTTGAAAGGCCCCCAGGGAAGAAAAAAGGGCAATTTTGGAATTGTTCTCCGGAACCCCCAGGTAACGCTCACAGAAAATAGGATAGGCGATCTTTTCAAGGAGATCTTCGTTATAATGCTTCAAGAGATATTCCGCCGCTGATTCTTTCTCAAGCGCAAACATTTTCTCATTGGGATTTCCCAAATCAATGGTCTTTGACAACGTCTTGGCATAAAGAAACAATTTTATCAGATTTTTTTTATCCTTAAATGAAATGAGCTTATATTTTAGGAAATCATTAAATGAACCAAGCTTGATCTTGTATTCTTTGTTCCCGTAGTATGTGGATGATGTTAAGGGCGTCTTTATGAGCGAGTTCTCCAATCCCAGCTCACGCAATAGGGGTCGCAGGCTTTTGTATGAACCGGGGAACATGTATGCGCCTTTGTCAATGACAAACCCCTCTTCCAGATCCGAGCTCATCCTGCCGCCCACAAACGATTCTTTTTCAAAGATCACGGGATCAAAACCCGCCCGCTTCAAATGATAGCCGGCAGACAATCCCGCGATCCCGGCCCCGATAACAGCTATTCTTGATGCCATGGTATGATCCTCACGTTTGGGTGTCTATGCGCCAGGAAACGGAAATTCCGCTTTTGGCGTCTATTCCCGGCTATTCCCAGGTGCCCTCTTCCTTGGCCCCGCGCCTCAAGGGAATTCCGGAACTCTCTTTCACTGTCTTGAGGACAATGGTCGTCCGAGTGGCACGGACCCCTTTTATTGAATGTACCTTTTCGAGGAGCAGCCGGCCCAGATCGTCATTGTCCGAAGCCCGCACCTTCAGCATGTAGCAGTCCTCACCTGATACATGGTGGACTTCCTGTACCTCATCGATATCCGCTAAAGCCCGGTCCATGTCCATTGCGGCGGTTCCCACGTCCACCTTCACAAAGACAAAGGCAAGCACATAGAGGCCCATTGCCCTGGAATTCAGCCGGGTGTCATAGGAACGGATAACCCCTTTTGCCTCCAGTTTCCGGATCCGCTCAAAAACCGCGGTGGGTGTCAGCCCGACCGCTTTTCCGATCATTGGATTCGTCGCCTTAGCGTCATTTTGAAGGATATTTAAAATTTTTATATTTTTTTTGTCTATCATTATAACATCTCCAATTTTTCTTAAAAATACATAATTCAGAATCCTTTTGTCAAGAAGATTATTCAAAACAAAATTTTATGGCCAAACATGAACTGGCCGCCCGTCTAAAGAGCCGCCCAAGACCGTTGGACAAATGGCGCTTTAACGTTGAAAAAATTGAGATGGGGAATTATGATTACAAATTATCGACAACTTTTTGACCGCGCCGTGTCCGGGATCCAGCCGGCCACAACAGCTGAAAGAGAGGATAGGCATGAAAACGAAACAGAAAGTGATCAAGGCCATTGCCCTGTCCCTGGCATTTCTGATGCTTTTCCCGCCCGGGGGGTTCGCACAGTCTGAAGACGAAGCGGCTCCGCTGAACCAGGAGGAACTGGACCAGCTTCTGGCTCCCATCGCTCTTTATCCGGATTCCCTTCTGGCCCAGGTCCTCATGGCGTCCACCTATCCTCTGGAGGTGGTTCAGGCCGAACGGTGGATGAAACAGAATGAAGGACTTAAGGGAGATGCCCTGACCGAGGCCCTGGAGAGCGAGAACTGGGATCCCAGCGTCAAGTCACTGGTGAATTTCCCCGATGTTCTGACCATGATGAACCAAGAGCTTGAGTGGACCCAGAAACTGGGGAACGCCTTTCTTGCCCAGCAGGAGAGCGTCATGAACACGGTCCAGGAACTGCGGCAAAAGGCCGATGCCCAGGGCAATCTCAAGACCACCGAACAACAGAAAGTCATTGTGGAGAAAGAGACCCAAACCATTATCATTGAACCGGCAAATCCCCAGGTGATTTATGTTCCCGTCTATAATCCCATGGTGGTATACGGCCCCTGGTGGTATCCCGCCTACCCGCCTTACTATTACTACCCGCCCGGATACGTGGCCGGCGCAAGCCTGATCTCCTTTGGCATCGGAGTGGCCATTGGCGCGGCCTGGGGGTATGCGTGGGGTGGGTGTAATTGGCGGCGCGGGCATGTGAACGTCAACATCAACCGGAACATCAACATCAACCGGAACATCAATCGGAATCGGTATGCCCGGAATGTTTCAAAGGGTGGCGCCGGCCGGGGGGAGTGGCGGCACAATCCCTCCCACCGCAGGGGAGTGGCATACCGGGACAACAAGACGGCCCGCCAGTATAACAAGGACGCTGCGAGAAATGCCAAGTCCCGTGAAGCCTTCCGCGGCCGGGCCGAAACCGGAAGGAAAGACCTGGCCCGTACAGGGGCGGGCGGAACCCAGGGGCGCGATCGGATGCAGGGGGCCCGAAAGGGTACGGCGGCCGGCAAGGACGCCAGGACCACGGACAGAAAGAGTGTCCAGCAGAGAAAAAGCACGCAGCAGGGAGATCGTCAAAAGGGGGCTCGATCAAGTACCGTCAGGTCGCAGCAGTCCCGGGACCGGAGCGCTTTTGGCGGCTATGAAAGAGGAAACAGGACCTGGAACGCCAGCAGCCGGGGACGACAGAGCATGTCGACCAGCCGATCCGGCGGTGGTCAAAGGGGCGGTGGCGGTGGCCGCCGCGCCCGGTAGACACCGAAGGTTTCAAAGGGAACAACCTTCTCGTGATAATGCCCAAGGACTACCTATGAAGGAGGAATCGATCATGGCATCGTGCAGGGACAAAACAAACCGGAATCTCCTCCCCGCAGAGGGAAACGGTAAGGATGCCGCGCTATTGAAAGCGATGGCGATATGGATGATGGTGATGCTATTCACAGGCGCTTCCCTGTCCGCAACGGCGGAGACCACGCAACGCTACTTCCCGTCGGCCGAAGTAGCCGTCAGGACCATGGCCGAAGCGCTGGCGTCAGACGATACGGCGACGCTTCTGGCCGTATTCGGCCCCGGAAGCGACCAATTGGTGGCATCTGGAGACCCGGTCTCCGACCGAATCGACCGGAATCACTTCCTTGAACGCTTCAAGGAAAAGCACCTGCTCAAGGCCGAAGGGGAGCAAAAGATGATCCTCATTGTGGGAAATAACGGATGGCCCTTTTCCATTCCCATCGTGAGGACGGATGACGGCTGGCGGTTCGATACCGAGGAGGGGAAAAAGGAAATTCTTGCCCGGAGGATCGGGCGCAACGAACTGAGCACCATCCAGGTCTGCCTGGCCTATGTGGACGCCCAGCGGGAATACGCGTCAAAAGACTGGAACGGCGACGGTCGCACTGAGTATGCCCAGCGGTTTGCCGGGGAACCGGGGAAGAAAAACAGCCTTTACTGGAAGACGGAGAAAGGCGAGGTACCGAGCCCCCTGGGACGTCTTGTGGCCGAAGCCCAAGCGTCGGGGTACAAGTCCGGAAAGATGGATGGAAAGCCTCACCCTTACCACGGTTACCTGTTCCGGATCCTGAAGGCACAGGGGAAGGATGCGCGGGGCGGGGCCTATGATTACCGCGTGGGAGACCGGATGATCGGCGGGTTCGGCCTGGTGGCCTATCCCGCCCAGTATGGGGCCTCGGGGATCATGACCTTCATAACGAACCACGAAGGCCAGGTCTACGAAAAAGACCTGGGGGAAAATACCCCGGCCGAGGCCAAAGCCATCACCCTTTTCAATCCCGGGGACGGATGGGAACGGGTCAGAACGGCGGACAAGATGACCGAATCCCAATGAAAGGGTGCATACGGACACTTATTGAATGAAAAAAGTTGGTGGGTTCGAAATGTAGAATGTGTCATGCCCTTCTTTCATCGATGGGTGATGACCTTTCTGCCATTTTAAATCGTCGACCCTAAAGCTTTTGAAACATTGCAGTCAGAAGAATCCAAATCCTGGAGATAATGTAAGAAATCACAAAGAAAGAACAGACGACGGATCATCGTCAACAGGCCGATTGATGTCCCCGGTTTTCACCCTCCTGTTTCAGGCTGCCAAATAGCCAAATGATATCAACATCATAAATCAATCCCCAGAAACCTTTAGAGCACCCAAGTTTTTTTATTGACATTAGTGGCTCTTCCGATTTATATAACAACTGGTCGGCGCCCGAACAATTGGTCGGCACGCTGGGTCGGGATCTGAACAATCGGTCGGATAAGCGAGTTCTAAACATTGGAGTCTTTTGGGACGATTCATATCGCTGTTAACTGTGCCGGCATAGCACCACCGGCAAAGGTGGTCGGGAAAAACGGACCCATATCCATTTCCCAATACAATCAGGTGCTGCAAATCAATTTATTAGGGACAATGAACGTCATCAGAACAAGTGTTTCAAATATCCGGCGGAATGACCTGAATCCTGGACAAGGCCGCATCAGCAAAACCTGATAATCAACTGAAAATAACAGGCAGAAAAAGAGAGGACAGCCATGGCCCTTAGAACATCAGAAGCGTATGTTGAAAGACTGAAGAAGATGAAACCCAACGTCTACGCCCATGGCAGGAAAATCGGGCGTGATGATCCCATACTTGAACTCCCCATCAATGCCCTTAAGGTCACCTTTGATTCGGTCACTGATCCGGAACTAAAAGATCTGATGGTGACCCGGTCCCACCTGACCGGTGAAGCGATCAACCGATTTGCGTCTCTGAATATGAGTATTGATGACCTTTACAAGCAACAGGAAATGAAGCGACTGTGCTGCCACAGGGTTGGGGGCTGTGCCCAGCGATGCATGGCCACCGATACCTTAAATGCCATCGGAGTGATCACCAAGGACATTGATGACGCCAAGGGGACCCACTACCATGATAATTTTCTAGAGTTTACTAAGTACTATCAGGCCAATGACCTCGTGGGAAGTACGGCCATGACCGATCCCAAGGGTAATCGCAAAGCGAGACCTTCACAGCAGGTGGATCCGGATCTATACCTTCACGTGGTGGAAAAAAACAGCAAAGGGATTGTGGTGCGGGGTGCCAAGAATCATATCACCATGGGGCCTTATGTGGACGAGCACCTGGTAATTCCCACGAGGACGTTTAAGGAAGAAGAAGGAGACTGGGCCGTTTCATTTGCCATACCCGCGGACACCGAGGGCGTGAAAATCATATCGCGAATCGTCGCACCGAGGCCCAGGATAGAACTGGAAGCCCCATACAACCGCTATGGCGTGGCCGACTCGGTGGTGGTTTTTGACGATGTATTCGTCCCCTGGGAGAGGGTATTCATGTGTGGCGAATGGGAATTCGCCGGACCACTGGCCCTGACCTTCGCGGGCTATCACCGTCACTCCTATTGCGGCTGCAAACCGGCCATTACGGACATCATTTTGGGGACCACCGCCCTGGTGGCCGAATATAACGGGGTCGGGACATCTTCCCATATTGTAGATGAATTGACGGACTTGATGGTCATCGCCGAACTGATCTATGCCTCCGGTATCGCCGCGGCGGCACGTGCCAAAAAATCCGCATCAGGGATTTATACCCCCGAGTTTCTGTATTCCAACACCGGCAGGTATTTGGCGGGCATGAACATCTATCATGAATACGACATACTAAACTCCATTGCCGGTGGATTGCCCTCAACCTTACCTCCCGAAGAAGACTGGCTGAATCCGGAAACAGGTCCTGATCTGGAAAAATACATCAGCCGGAAGCCGGACGTATCGGCCGAGAAATTGCACCGTCTCTACCGGTTCATTTCGGATTTTTCTTGTTCCGCCATGGCCGGATGGAGTCAGTACGCAGGTGTCCATGGTGGCGGTTCCCCCATTATGGAAAAAATAGGCATCCGCTCGGGTTATGATCTGGAGTCAAAGAAGCGTGTTGCCAAATACCTGGCGGGAATTGAAGATTAGATATGTAGTCCCAGCGCATATTTTTGGGCCTGTGGCCTTGAACATGGAGATTAACAATGGATCTTTCGCTTAAAGGGAGAGTGGCCCTTGTCACCGGAGGTTCACGGGGTATCGGCCGTGCGGTTGCCCTCCATCTGGCCCGAGAAGGGGCGGACGTTGTGGTCAATTACGTTTCCAACCACGAGGCGGCCCAAGATGTGGTTCGCGCCATCGATCAAATGGGGAGAAGCGCCGTGGCGATTCAGGCGGATGTTTCAAACATGCGGGACGTGGAATCCATGATGGCCCAGGCCATGGAAACTATGGGAGGGCTTCATATCCTTGTCAATAATGCCATTATTCATAAGGCCAGGACCATTTTGAAACTCCCACCCGAGCATTGGGATGCGGTTTTAAAATCGGGGCTTAACGGGACGTATTATTGCTGCCGGACGGCCATCCCCCATATCATCAGAGAGAAATGGGGGCGTATCATCAACATCAGTTCCGTGATGGCTTTAAAAGGATGGCCAGGGGAAACGGCATATACATCCGTCAAAGCGGGACTCATCGGTTTCACAAGGTCTCTGGCCAAAGAGCTGGGTGGGACCGGCATCACCGTCAATGTCGTGTCCCCTGGGTACATCAAGACGGATATGACCGCCACACTTACTGAAAAGAACATCAGGGCCATGGAAAAGAGCATTCCGCTCGGCAGGAGCGGGGAGCCGGAAGAAGTCGCCGAAGTGGTGGCCTTTTTGGCGACGCCGGGTGCGGGATATGTGACAGGCTCTGTCTACCAGGTTGACGGAGGGATGGGTACTTAGGCGTTTTGCTCGAAACAGGATTTGAAACAACGCGTCGGTTTTGAAGGGGTTGCTGACTATGGCGTTATTGAAAACAGAGCTATTGACCAGGAATTTCGGGTCGCTTCAGGCGGTATCGCAGGTCGATCTGGAGGTGGAAGAGGGGAAGGTATACTCCATCATTGGCCCCAACGGAGCGGGGAAGACAACACTGTTCAATCTTATCTCCGGCCATCTGGAGCCTTCGTCAGGCGTCGTCACCTTTCAAGGGCATGTGATCAGCGGCCTTAAGCCGTACCAAATCTCACATCTGGGCATTGGCCGGTCATTTCAGTTGAACAATCTGTTCCCTGCCTTGAGTGTTTTTGAAAATGTACGTCTTGCCGTTCAATCCCGAAGCCCGGCCCGCTTTGATCTCCTTAACCATGTGCGCAAATTCAAAAAGATCGACCGGAAAGCCGTGAGCGTCGTGGAAAAGATCGGGCTGGCCGCTTTTTCAGATCAGCAAGTCCAGTACCTTTCCCACGGAGACAAACGGCTTTTGGAGGTGGGGATCGCCCTGGCCACGGATCCGGTTCTCCTTCTCATGGATGAACCGACCAGCGGGATGGCGCCCGACGAAACGGTCAAGATGATCGATTTCATTCAAGAACTGGCTCGAGAACTGACCATCATACTGATTGAACATAAGATGAACGTGGTGATGAGCATTTCGGAAAGGGTGATCGTAATGCATCAGGGGATGGTCATTTCACGCGGCAGCCCTGCCGAGGTTCAGGCAGACCCGGAAGTCAAACGCGCATATCTGGGGGGATAAGTGGATGTTAGAGGTGAAGGATATTCATACCTACTATGGGGAAAGCTACGTCATCCAAGGGGTTTCCCTTGAATTGAAGGAAAAAGAGATATTGACACTACTAGGCCGCAACGGGGCCGGAAAAAGCACCACGCTCAGATCCATCATGGGGCTCCGCCCCCCCAGGAGCGGAAAGATCATCTTCGAAAATCGGGAAATCACCCACCTAAACCCCTTTGAGATTGCCCGGTTGGGCATCGGGATGGTCCCGGAAGACCGAAGGATTTTTTCATCATTGACGGTGTATGAAAACCTGAACCTCGCTGTCCAGACCAAAAGAAAGGGCAGCTGGAATTTGGAGGTCGTTCAAGACCTCTTCCCGATTCTTCAGAAACGAAAACAAAACCGGGGTTGGCAACTATCAGGGGGGGAGCAGCAGATTCTGGCCATTGCACGGGCCCTCATGGGAAATCCCAGCCTACTGATTCTTGATGAGCCGTGTGAAGGACTGGCACCGATCATTATCAAATTGATCGCCGAGACCATCTCCAATGTGAGCAAGGAGGGCCTCACCATCCTCCTTGTGGAACAAAACGTCGAAATGACGCTAAAAATCGCCCACAGACATTACGTGATCGATCAGGGCAAAATCATATACACCGGCAGCAACGATGAGCTTGCCGCCAATCAAGAAATTCGGGACAAATACTTAAGCGTCTAGCGTGTCCTTTTTGAAAGGGGGTGGATAGATAACGTCGAATTGAATGGGAGATGGCCTGGAAATGAAAACAGATTCAGCAACCAGTATGGAGGGAGAAAATGGAACCAAAAACGTGTCGATCCGGTCTTTTTGTTTTATCTGTCATCCTTTTCTTTGCTTTGTTCACTGTTTCTTTCGGTCTGTCAAATGCAACGGCCGTTGATGAGATTGTGTTTGCCGTCGTAGATGACCTGTCCGGTCCCTATGCCGCAACAGGAGATGAAGGCGTAAAAGCCGTTCAGCTCGCCCTGGACCAAGTGGGATGGAAAGTCCTTGGCAAAAAAGCGAAATTCGTCAAAAGAGATACCCAGCTAAAGCCCGCCGTGGGTGTCCGCAAGTTCAGAGAGGTGGTGGAACAGGAACACCCCGTGTTCGTTCAGTCCGGATGTTCCTCGGCCGTTCAACTTGCCATGCAGGAAGTGGCCGCCGATACCAAAACCCTTTTCTGGACCCAGGGATGGGCATCTCAGCTCACTTCCGCCGGTCACGTCAATCGCTACACCTTCCGATGGGACAGCTCCAATTACGCAATCGCCAATTCATCCGTTGCGGGATTCATGAAAAAATTTCCCGATGCCAAGACGTTCTTCAGTATCACCATGGATTACGCCTGGGGCCATGACATGTATAAACAGGCCAAGACGGTGGTGGAAAGGCTGGGCGGCAAAATGATCGGTAATGTCTTGACCCCCATTAAGGAGAGCGATTACTCCAGCGCCATTACCCAGGCGTTGTCGGCAAAGCCCGATGTGATCATGCTAAACCTCTACGGGTCCCCCTTGATCAAATGCGCTCGTGCCACAGCCGAATTCGGTGCCAAAGAGAGAGCCATGGTTTTGATTCCGGCGGACGGGTTGACCATGCTCAGAGGTATCGGCGCGGAAGCGCTTCAGGGGATGTACGTGGGGTCCCACTGGTGGCACACCGTGGACAATGAATTTTCAAAGGAATTCGTAACGAAATTCAAGAAGAAATACGGAACGGTCCCGTCCTACTATGCGGCGGCATGCTTCGTTGGCGCGCTGGAGACCATTCGGGCCATGGAACGGTGCGGTAGCACGGACGTAAATAAGGTCATCTGTGCTCTGGAAGGGCACAAATATGACGGCCCTACCGGTAAGGAAACCGTCCGTGCCTTTGATCACCAGGTGGTTCACCCGTTCCTGTTGGGTCTGGCCAAAAAAACCAGTGAGATGAAGTACCCTGACGATTTCTTGACAATCATTGGTTCAGGTGAAGTTTACAGGACCTATGAACAGAACCCAGTTGTTTGGAAATTGAAACTGCCTTGCGACAAATAGTCATAACAAAGACCTCCGGGAGCTGAGACCCCGGAGGTTTCATTTATTATTAAGGAGACGTCGATGGATTTGAGCACAAGCCTGATCCTGGGACAACTTTTCAACGGTTTGGTATGGGGTATTGTCCTTGGGCTGCTGGCCGTGGGGTTGACCATTATTTTCGGAATGCTGGACGTCGTCAATTTTGCCCACGGTGCCATGTATATGGTGGGTGCGTATTCAGCCTTTAGCTTCACGCTTGCCCTGACAAAGTTTCTTGGTGTCAGCACTGGAAGTTTCTGGATAGCGCTCTTTCTGGCACCCATCGTGGTGGGTTTGATCGGGATGCTCATTGAATTGTTTTTGTTGAGACGGATGTCCGGACAAGACGTCACCTATCAGCTTCTGCTCACCTTCGGTCTCGCCCTCATTATTCAGGAACTGGTCATTATCATATGGGGTTCCATGCCCATGAGTTTCCCGACCCCCAAGGTTTTGCGTGGCGTTGTAGACCTCGGGTTCATGTTTTACCCGAAATACCGTCTATTTATCCTTATCGTGACCCCGCTTGTCATGGTCGCCATCTGGCTCTTCCTGGAAAAAACCAAATATGGATCCATCATCAGAGCGGGGACGGAAGACAAAGAGATGGCCAACCTCCTTGGGATCAATATCCGGAGGGTCTTTACCATGATATTTTCTTTTGGCGCGGCCATGGCAGGCCTCACTGGGGTTCTGGCGGGACCGGTCATCGGGAGTCTTCAGCCGGATTTGGGTACTTCGGTCTTGTTGGGGAGTTTTGTCGTTGTGGTGGTCGGCGGTATGGGGAGTTTTGGCGGCGCCATCCTGGGCGGAGTTCTGGTTGGGTTGACAAAAGGGATAACCTCCTTGATATGGCCCCCCGCATCAAATGTGATTATGTTCGTACTGATGGCCCTGATCCTGGTCGTTCGGCCCCAAGGATTGCTGGGAAAACGCTAAGGAGTCTTGTTTGCCATGGCACATTTTCTAAAGGATCGATTTACCATCATTGTCATTATCTTCTTAATCCTTCCGTTTGTTTTTCCCTTTACGGAACTGGCCACTGAAATCCTGATTTTTGCACTTTTGGCCGTAGCCTTTAATTTGATGTTGGGATACGCGGGGCTCCTCTCTTTTTGCCACGCGTCGCTTTTTGCCTCCGGCGCCTACACCATGGGTATCCTCCTGGTCCGATTTGATATCAACATATTCTTGGGGATGTTCTCCGCCGCGATGATCAGTGCGCTCATCGCCCTGATTATTGGTTGGGTTGCGATCCGAAGACAGGGGATCTATTTTGCCATGTTGACGCTGGCTTTTAACGAAGTGATCTATTTTACCATCTTTGAGCTAAGAGATCTGACCGGCGGTGATGACGGCTTGAGAGGGGTTTTCAGACCGGATTTGGGGCTGGGTCCCCTTTCCTTTTCAATCCAGGAGCCCATGGCATTTTATTTTTTTGTCCTTGTTATCGTTGTCCTGTCCATACTGGTTATCCGGAGAATAACCGACTCCCCTTTTGGAAGTGTGTTTCTGGCTGTGCGGGAAAATGAGCACAGGGCGGAGAGTGTGGGCTACAAGACCCGCGATTATAAAATCGTCGCTTTTGTGGTTTCCGGCTTTTTTTCAGGCATCGCCGGGGCTCTCTTCTGCATGCAAATTAAATATGTGGCGCTGAGTTATTGCCACTGGAGCCTGTCGGGTGAAGTGGTCATGATGTCTCTTGTGGGGGGGCTTGGCTCCTTGTACGGCCCAATAATTGGCGCCGCCTTGGTCACGGTCATGCAGGATTTTTTCTCGACCATCTGGGACCGATGGCTTCTCATATTGGGAGCGGTCTTTGTTATTTTCGTAATGTTTTTCCAAGGAGGCGTATGGCAAGGGATCGAAACGTCTATTTCCTACTGCTCACGGAGATTTCGACGGAACCGGATTTCACAATAAAAGTTGAGGGTTTTGAAAAAGGAGGTGTTCCATCATCATGACGACGCCGTTTGACTATGAAAAGGTGTATCGAGAATTCTCCTGGAAAAAATGCATGAATGAATACCTGGATTGGCCCAAGAACGGGTATTTCAATATCACCCATGAGGCCATTGACCGGCATGCGGATGATCCCAAGAAGGTGGCGATCTTTTGCATTTCGGCCGATGGACGAGAGGAGAAATATACCTTCCGGGAGATGAAGCATCTGACCTCCCGGCATGCCAATGTGCTTCGAAAACTGGGGGTTCAAAAAGGGGACAGCGTGGCCAGAATGCTGCCGCGATCCATTGAGAATTACATCACCTCCCTGGGGAACTGGAAAGCCGGCGCCGTCGATATTCCTGTTTTCACGGCCTACGGACCCGAAGCTCTTGCGTACAGGGCCAAGAATTCCGAAGTCAAGGTACTGATCACCGATGCCGAGAACAGACCCAAAGCAGAGCGTATCCCCGGCGGATTGCCCGGGGTGAAGATGGTCGTGGTATCAGGGCCCAATGGTGAAGGGCTTCAGAAAGGAGACTATGATTATTGGGCTGAGCTTTCAGCCGCTTCAGAAGAATTCCATGCGGAAAAGATGAAGCCTGAGGATCTGTTGCTGGTGCACTATACTTCGGGAACCACCGGGAAGCCGAAAGGCGCCATGGTGAATCAGAAGGGAGCCCTCTATATGATCCCCTATTCCATGCATGCTCTCGACCTCAAAAAAAATGACATGTTTTGGGGATTCGCCGACCCCGGTTGGATTTACGCCCTGTTCACCGTAGGGACCTCCATCTTGATTTCCGGCGGTTCATTGATTATTTATGGCGGACGAATGGATGCCGAAAGCTGGTACCGCATCATGGGGGAATACGAAGTGACCAACTTTGCGGCCGCGCCCACTCTCTACAGGATGATCATGGCCGCCGGGGACGAGTTGGCGGATGCTCACAAAGAAAGGGTAAAAGCCTGGCGCTACACCTCCGCCGGGGAGTATCTTGACCCCAAGGTCAGCCTTTGGTTCCAGGAGAAGTTCGGCACAGGTATCTCTGACCAATACGGACTCACAGAGGTCGGCATGGTGCTTGGCAACTACCCTTTCATGCGTCCAAAACCTGGATCCATGGGCCGCCCCATGCCCGGGTTCAATGTTTGCGTGGCAGACGAAACCGGAAACGAGGTTCCTCAAGGGGAAACCGGAATCATCATGGTTGAAAAGAGCGATTTTTTCCTTGGCAGCTCATATCTGAATGAACCCGCCAAATGGCAGGGGTGCTTCGTCAAGGACAAGTGGTACAACACCGCTGACATGGCCGTCGTTGATGAGGAGGGATATTTCTTCTATCGGGGAAGAAATGACGACATCATCTCCAGCTCCGGCTACCGCATCGGTCCCGCCGAAGTGGAAGCGGCGGTCATGAAACATCCGTCAGTAGCGGAGGTGGCGGCGGTGGGGAAACCCGATCCGCTCAGGACCGAGATTGTCATGGCATTCATTGTCCTAAAATCCGGTTACAAACCATCAGCAGCATTGGCCCAGGAGATCCAGAAACAGGTTAAAGGCGCCTACGCGGCCCACATTTATCCGAGGGAAATCGCGTTTGTGTCCGAACTACCAAAGACCGAAAGTGGGAAGATCATGCGGCGCGAACTGCGCAAAAGCTTCCATTAACGGGGCGCGCAACAACAGAGTTGAGGTTAAGCAACCCATGTGACCGTCGCAAGGACTCGTTGATGCCGATGCCGAGTATTGCGGCAGGAGTAACTGATTCTTCAACGAATGTGACCATTTTCCGAACCTCTATTCGCTCCGTTCTAACCGGGGTTTGCCAAAGTTGTGCCTTTATGCTTTTTTCTTGACATTAGAAAATCCCCAGCTTATATAGCCGACGGTCGGGAACAGAACGATAGGTCGGTACTGCAATCATCCATAAAGGAAAAAGGTGTCCGGACAGCCCCTTGTTCCGGACCTTGGGAGGACGAAAGTGGAGATTCAAAAACAGAGAAAATTGGGAAGAGGTGTCGCCGTTGTGGGCGCCGGCATGTCAGAATTCGGCATGTTCAGGAACAGAGACTCCAAAGATCTGTTTGCCGAGGCCTATGGCGAAATGCTCGCCTCGGTGGACAAAGGGCTGGATCCCGCGGATATTGACGCCCTCTATTTGGGGAATTTTTCAAACGATTTCTTCATGCATCAGGCCCATTGGGGGCCGCTGATATCCGACCTGATCGGTGTTACGCCGAAACCTGCCACCAGAACGGAAGGGGCATGCGCCTCGAGCGCCCTGGCCTTTAGGGAAGGGGTCTTTGCCATTGCCTCGGGATTCTATGACATGGTCCTGGTGGGGGGCGTGGAAGAGATGTCAAAAAGAACCACGGAAGAGGTTGCCGAAGGGTTGGCCCTGGCCACTGTTCCCTATGAAGGGGAAGCGGGGTTTACTTTTCCGGGGGTTTTCGGGGCCTTGGCCACGGCCTATTTTCACAAATACGGGGCCAAACGCGAACATCTCATGAATGTGACCATCAAAAGCCACAACAACGCCCCTCTAAACCCGAAGGCCCAGTTTCCCCTTACCATTCAGGATATGATGAACGCCAAGATCAAGAGTGCCGAGAAAAAGGGAATCCCCCTTCCCCAATGGACGGATGAAAAGGCCTTTCTGAGTGATTCCCGTGTGAATCCTCCCGTGGCTTGGCCCATGCATCTCTATGACTGTTGCCCCATCAGCGATGGGGCCAGCTGCATGCTGCTGGCAGGGGAAGAAATTGCCAAAAATTTCACGGATGACCCCTTGTATGTCATTGGCCTGGGCCAGGGAAGCGGCAGGGGCTTGCACGCCTGTGATGATCTCACATACTTCGAAGCAACGAGATATGCGGCAAAAGAGGCCTATGGCATGTCCAATCTCAAGCCGGAAGATGTTCAGTTCTCTGAAGTACACGATTGTTTTTCCATAGCGGAAATCATTCATATGGAAGATCTGGGTTTTTTTGGACCGGGTGAGGGGTACAAGGCCGTGGAGCAAGGGCTAACCCGACTGGACGGCCCAAAACCGATCAACACCTCTGGAGGCCTGAAATGCAAAGGACATCCGGTGGGTGCAACGGGGATCTCCCAGCTTTTTGAAGTCTGGACCCAATTGAGGGGCAATGCCGGCAGGCGCCAGATTCCGAATAAAGACCTTAGAATCGGGGCGGCCCATAATCTGGGGGGCACGGGCGGTACATGTACATTTACGATCCTTGAAAGGAGATAGCCCAATGGAACAAATGCCTTTTAATGATATTTCCTACGGACAGTTTTTGAATGAAGAAAAGCTCATGGGTGCCAGATGCAAAAAGTGTGATGCCTTTTTCCTGCCTCCTCGTCCCATTTGCATCAAATGTCATGGCACTGAGATGGAGTGGGTTGAGATGGAAGGGAACGGAAAGCTCAGCGCCTTTACGTGCATCTCCATAGGGCCCTCTTTCATGATTGAAGAGGGCTTCAACAGAAAAAACCCCTATTGTTCCGGCGTTGTGGAATTGAAGGAAGGCGTCAGGATCGATGCCCGCATTGAAGGTGTAGACACCCGTGCACCTGAAAAGATCCGGGTGGGAATGCCCGTGTGCGTGAAGTTCCTTCACAGAGAAAAAGAAGGGGTCGAAAAGACCTACCTCGCCTTTGAACCTGCCTGACCCATTGACATAACGATGAACACAGGGTCATAGGGCGCGCAGGGAAACATTCTTGGCACATATATTTTGAGAAAATTGCGATTGCCACAAGGAGATTCATATGAACGATTTTTTGGAAGACGGACCGAAGAACCCGATCAAGATTCAGGACAATACCTTCAGGGACGGCCATCAATCATTGTTGGCCACCCGCATGAGAACCGAAGACATGCTGCCCATCGCCGAAAAGATGGACAGCGT
>JANQDY010000256.1 GCA_028278625.1 Thermodesulfobacteriota bacterium | reverse complement strand
GATGATGCCCACGATAATCGGATCAGGGATCTCTCCCGATCCGTTTTGGAAAACGCCCAGTAAAAGCTTCGGTAATCATCCTCGGGAATTCTCGCTGAATTCTGTGGACCCTTTACCCGCCCTTCGCTTGTGATGATTTCATGCAGTTTTGCTGACCACTTGAACCGCTTCGGCATGCAACTTTATACCGAGGGCTCCCAATACTTTAAGAATTGTTTCAAATGCGGGACTTCGTTCTCCAGACAGGGCTTTGTAAAGACTCTCTCGGGAAAGGCCTGCATCACGAGCAACCTGTGACATCCCCTTGGCGCGGGCTATATCCCCCAGTGCTTTTGCAATGAAAGCGGCATCTCCATTTGCCTCTTCAAAGCAAGCTTCAAGATAAGCAGCCATTTCCTCTGGGGTACGAAGATGCTCGGCAACATCGTAACGGGTTGTCATTGTTTTAGCCATGATACACTCTCCTATAAATTCCTTGCCAGGCCAAGGGCGGCTTTTATATCTTTGGATTGGGTACGTTTGTCGCCACCTGCAAGCAAAATGATCACAGTTCTCCCATGCTTCCTATAATAGACCCGGTAACCGGGACCATAATCGATCCGCAACTCTGATACCCCCTCACCAACGGGCCTAACATCACCAGGATTTCCTGCTGCCAATCGCTCAATTCGTACCATGATGCGTGCACGAGCACGGATATCGTTCAATCCATCAAGCCACTTGGCAAAGCTTTCAGTTTTGCGAATTTCAACCATGACCATACTGTAGCCATCTGGCTACAACCTGTCAATAAGAATTGAAATTCCAACAGTGTTGCAGTGTGCAGCGGGGGTCGCCCGCTAAAGAGCTTTCTGAAAACGAGTCCGACATTGTAGCCACCTCCTGCCCTTTTTGTCTGATGATGCTTCGGTAATCATCCTCGGAAATTCTCGCTGAATTCGGTGGGCCCTACTCCCGACCCTTCATTTATAATGATTTCATAAGGATGCTGCCGCCCAAAGGGATGATAACGGTTCTTTCCTGTTGACAACAAGGGGTCACGGAACTAAAAACGAAACCCCCGAACCCGAAAGAGAGGCGAACCGTATCGAAAGAAAGGGGAGGAATCATGAAATGCACAATTATCCCGATTTCACCGGAGCATCGGGAGCCCATCATGGATATTTTCAATTATTATGTTGAAAACTCCTTTGCCGCATATCCCGAAAGGGCCCTCCCCTATGAAGCATTCGATATGTTTCTGCAATCGTCAAAGGATTATCCCACGGCCGCCCTGATCGATGCCTCGGGGACAGTCGTCGGTTTCGGTATGTTGCGACCCCACAATCAAATGCCCGCCTTTTGTGAGACGGCCGAAGCGACCTACTTCCTTCACCCGGATCACAGGGGAAGGGGGCTCGGAAAAACGCTGCTGACCGACCTTGAAAAGGGGGGGCGCAAAAAGGGGATTACCCATATACTGGCCAACATATCGTCTGAGAATCCTGAAAGTATCCGGTTTCACGAAAGAAACGGATTTGTTGCCTGCGGCCGGTTTAAAGGGATCGGAAAGAAGAAAGGCCGGGTGTTTGACACGGTGTGGATGCAGAAAACGCTTTAACGGACCGAAATCCCTAAAGGCGCAACCCCCGGAAGAAAACATCCACCAATATGACTGACATGAATACCCTGTTTTTGGTTCTTTTTCCTTGCTTTTATGATCGTATTTTTTCTATTCAATCAAAAAAAATCTTCGGTTTTGGTCTTTGTTTTGACGTGTGGCAAGAAGATGCCAACCGGGTATGAAAGGGACGGGAGAATGGATCTGGATGGAAAAACGGCGCTGGTTACGGGCGCATCTCGCGGAATCGGCAAAGCCATTGCCGTAGGATTGGCACAAAGGGGTGCGGATGTGATCGTCAATTACGTATCACGGCCGGAAGCCGCTTTGGAAGTGGCGGATCAGATTCGATCGCTGGGGCGTAAGGCCCTGGCAGCACGCGCGGACGTGTGCCAGTACGGTGAGGTGGAGACCATGATCGGGAGCGCGACGGAATCATTGGGACCCATTGATATTCTGGTGAACAATGCCGGCGTTCACCGCGGCGGCAGAATTGAAAAAATATCACCGGAAGACTGGCGCCTTGTCATCAGTGCCAGTCTTTTAGGCGCCTTTCATTGCTCCCGGTTGGTCGTACCGATGATGAAGGAAAAGCAATGGGGACGCATCATCCACATCTCCTCCCCAACAGCGATTCACGGCTCGGTGGGGGACACGGCATACAGTTCCGCCAAAGCGGGCCTTCTGGGTTTGACAAAAGCCATGGCCCTCGAACTGGCACCCTTCGGTATTTGCGTAAATGCCGTACTGCCGGGATTTGTTGTCACGGAAATGACCGCGTCTTTATCAGAAAGTCAGTTTGAAAAAATCAGAAAGAGTCTCCCCCTTCAGAAATTCTGCGAGGCGGAGGAGGTTGCGGAGATGGTCAACTTTCTGGTGTGTGAGGGTTCCCAGACAATCGGCGCCGTCTGTCATGCAGACGGCGGGATGGGTCTCGGCATTGGAATTTAGAGAGTTCTAAACGACCTAAGGCGGGCTGCGCCCGCAACCCAAGAATTCAGGGGTCAGGAGCCAGAATTCAGAATAAAAGAAGCACCATCATTCTATTCTTACTCCTGAATTCTGACTTCTGGATTCTTTGTAACATCAGCGACATGGTTGTCAAGCTAGGAACTTTCTTGTTTTTTGTTACAGGGTTTTTGGAAATAAGAGGCACTAAAACCAGAAGAACAGGAAAAGGCGAATGGCCATCAAAACTGTAGCGGAATACCTTGAAAGCATCAGGGATGGCAGGGAAGTGTGGTTTGAGGGGGAACGGGTTCTAGATGTGGAGAGTCACAAATCATTGCGAGCGGCGGTGGAATTGGGGGCCCTCGATTTTCATCTTGCCAAGAATGTCAATTCAAAATAGAAGCAGTCGGCTAAAGACGGTCAGAATATTTCAGGGCCTCCCAGAATTCCGGGTCCTTTTCCTTCCATTGGCGCCCGAATCTCTCATCATAGAAATCCGCGAACCGCTCAACCCATCGCCGCCAAAAATGCCGGCCCTTTTCCTGGGCCTCCATGATGTCGTTTAAATAGACGACAATGTTGTCCATTTTTTCCTTGGGGATAAAATAGGCGGCGCCCTTTCTGAATGACTTAAATGTCTCTTCCGGACTCAAGGCGTGGGCGGTCAACATCAGGGCAATAATGCCCCGTTCTTTTGCGATTTCGAGGAGCCCATAGCCGTCGACCCCCATGATATCCAGTATGGCAAAGTCAAAATGCCCGGAAGTGAGCTGCTTTTGGGCCTCGCTGAAGCTGTGCGCTTTGGTCACATAAGCCATTGGGAGATATTCCTCAAGGGTGTCCAGAACGTCCGGTTCATCATCCACGATCAGAATTTGCTTTCCCTTTAACGGCTCTTTATCCATATTCACATCTCCGTATTCATATGTTGCGTCATCCGGTTTTTATCTTTTGCTCCCTAAAGGCGGCCATTGCCGGCAGGCCATGAAAAAAGGGGGCCGGATTGATAGCCCCCTTTTCACATATGGGACCGCATGCCGCGCGAGGGTGTGTTACCCTATTGCCACGGGGCGTATGGGAGAACCGGTTGCGCCACGAATCTTAAGGGGTATGGCAACAAACAGAAACTCGAAGACTGCTTCCTTGGCAAGTGTTTCCAGGTAAAGCATCTCCATAATCTGAATGCCCTTTTCAGTCAAGAGGTATGTGTGGACCTCCAGTGACTTGGAGGGTGTTATTTCACATGCCGTTGTATCGGCACCCACAAATGCCGCGCCCGAACTTGCCAGTAATTTTGCGGCACCAAGATCGATCCCCGGAACTCCCGAATGGTCGTTAAACCGGTCCGGATATTCCCAGTAACGTCCCCACCCGGTTCGGACCAGGACCACATCACCCGGTTCGATCTGAACATTCCCGTATTTCAAGGCCTTCCGGACGTCCTCCGCGGTCAGGGCCCGGGTCTTTTCCAGGATGTCCACCCCAAAGGTTCCTGGAAAGTCCAGAAGCACGCCCCGAGCAAAAATCGGGGGTGTCTCATTGATACCCAAAGAGCGCAATCCCTTATTATAATCCTGTTCGTTCTTTGCCACCAGCCCACCGAACATCAATCCGTTTTTTGAAATATGCCCGATGGCGTCCAGATGGGTTCCCGTATGGGACCCCAACACGAAAAGATCATTTGCCGAGCTGCCACCGTTTTCATAGAGCACGTCGCCGTGTTTGCGGGCCATGACATATGCAAAGGGTGGGTGCAAGGGGTGATGTGGAATACCCGGATAAAGGGGCTGGCCCAAATCGTAGGTACGACCGTCTTTTATCAGATCCTTGAGTCGGACATCAAACATTGCCGCGTTCATCCTTCTTTCCATGAGCGTTAAAGGTGTTTGCCGTGTTCCGCTGGAACGTCATATTCCTTAGAAGATCATTGTTTAATGGCTTCTTTTCTCACTTTCAACCAAAATTTTGGAAAATCCTTGGACTTTAATTTCTTGGATTCTCTGTCATCCAGGGCTTTTTGCCAAGCGGCCTGGAGTTTTTTCATGTGGGCAATACGATCATTGTTCCACTTTTCATCCGCATCCGTCCATATGCCCTTCTCTTTCAAGTATTTGATGGCGCCCTCGTGGAAGGGGGCGTCAGCAGGGGGTTTCATATAACTCAGCTTCCAGAAGGGCATGACCGGGTGGGAACCCTTGTAAAGGTCAAAGGCCTCGTCCAGGGCCTTTAAGAAATTATAGACGGTATCCGGATTCTCATGGGCATAAACGGTTACCATGGGGTATTTGAACCCTATGAGATTTCGAGGATGCTTGGGGTCCAACCCGGCGCCGATGCCTTCTTTCATGGGGGACAAAAAGGGACAGACCGCTTGCATTCGTTTCCATGCCGCTTTGTCCTCGGGCGGAAATTCAACCCAGTATAGGCCCTTTGGTGATGTGGCCAGTTCGTACATGAGCGGGGACGTGACGGATCCCACCGCCGCGTCTGCCTTTCCCATCAAAAGGGATTTGAAGCTTGCCGAATAACTGGGGAATTCCGTTTTTTTGACGTCGTCCCAGGTAAGCCCGGCAAAGGCCAGAATGGCATCCATTTTGACATTCAGGGACGGGGAGCCCGGAACATAGGTCAACCGTTTTCCCTTGATGTCTTTGATGGTCCGGATTTCAGATACTTTGGTGGTGGGCATGGCCACCGAGGCGGGATGCACCGCCACCACTCTCAAATCCTGCGGGCCCCACTCAATATTGCTGAAACTGTAAAGGCCTTCAGTGGCGAAATAGACTTCATTGGCCAAAAAACCATAGGAGACTCTACCCATTTTGAGCGGTGTCAATCTTCCCACGTCAGTGCCGGAAGGCAATAGGCGGATCCTGGTGCCATACTTCTTTACAAAGGCGTCAGCAATGGCGGAAGCCTGAACATAGCCGGAGGAACCCACATCATAAGTGCTCCAGACCATTGTTTTTGGAATCCCGGATTCTGAATCCGCCAGTGCAAAAGGTGACCAAAGCCAGATTGATGTGACCAAAGCCAGTAAGAGAACCAAATTGAATTTTCGCATATCCATGTCTCACCTCTCATGATTAATGATAAAGAAACCCTTAGCGGGAACAACCTCACAATTGATCATCTCCTGAATCGTATTTTCCCTCCTTTCTGCGTAGCGTGTTTGGGTGCCGTCTATTGATGCGTCCATTTGGGTTGACGCTTTTCAGTGAAAGCGCTCAATCCCTCTTTGGCGTCTGGGGCGGTCATGTTGAACAGTATCAGTTCTCTTAAGTATTCGTAGGCTTTCAAAGGGTCGAATTCTTCGACGCAATGAAGCCCTTTTTTTATGAGTCCCACGGCCAAGCCGCTTTTCTCCCTGAGTTCAATGGCCATTTTTTGGGCTTCAATGCCCAATTGGGTTCTTTTGACAATTCCCGACAACAAACCGGCCTCCATGGCTTCACGGGCTGAAATGATGTTTCCTCGCGCGGCCAGAAGAAATGTCCTTTTCGTGCCGATTGTCTTCATGACCGGAAGCAATACGATCATGGGACCGATGCCGAGATTGATTTCAGGAAGGCCAAACCGTGCTGAATCGGCCGCGATGGCGATATCACAGGATGCCGCCAATCCAAAACCGCCGCCAAGGGCCAGACCCTGAACCGCCGAAATGGAAATTATCTCTGATTTTCGAACGGTTTCATACAGTTGCGCCAGTTTCAGGAATCCCTCGCTCAAGGCCGCGGTGTCCTTCTTCATCAAATCATTGATGTCTGATCCGGCGCAAAAGAACTTTTCCCCAACGCCGCTCAAAACGGCGATGCGCGCGCCAATTGTGGATGGCTTTTTGGAGAAGAAATCCGTCAGTTCAGCCACCATGAGATCGGAAAGGGCATTTCCCTTCTGGGGTCGGTTGATGGAGACAGACGCAATATCATGTTCTATTTCAATGACGAGTTCCCTGTAGTCCATTTGTCACTCTTGGTATTTCCTTAATTCCAGTGGCTTTAAAGGCTTCTATTCGTCCTTGATAAATCGTTCCTTAAGAACGAACTTTTGCACTTTTCCACTCCCCGTCATGGGAAACTCGGACACGAACCGCACATGGCGGGGGATCTTAAAGTTGGCGATCTTGCCCCTGCAATAGCCGATAATATCATCCTCGGTGGCCTCTTCGCCCTCTTTCAACTGGACAATGGCCATGCACACTTCCGTCAATCGATCATCGGGGGCGGCTATGATGGAGACGTTTTTAACCTTTGGGTGTGAAAGGACGTAGTTCTCAACTTCCATGGCGGACACATTTTCGCCGCCAACCCGAACGATGTCCTTGATGCGTCCCATGAATTTGAGGCTTCCATCTTCGCCGACCATGGCGGAATCGCCGGTATGAAGCCAGCCCTCATCATCAATGGCCGCCTCGGTTTCTTCCGGTTTGTTATAGTAGCCTTTCATGACATTCCACCCTCGAACGCAGAGCTCCCCTTCTTCCCCAAAAGGTTTGTGAGCCCCTGTTTCGTAGTCGACGATCTTTATTTCAGTGCCCGGGTGGGGTTTTCCATGCCAGTGGATTCGATACGCCAGGGGATCATCAACATGGGTTGTAGTAACATTTGGAGAGGCTTCGGAGATTCCGTAAACATTTACGATCTTCTTCATCCCCATTTTTTCATACACCTCCCGAATGATCTGCGGTTGGCCGATGGCCCAGCCTTTCTGGAGCGCGGTGAGGTCATACCTGGCAAAATCCGGGTGGCTGTACATCATCAAAAAATGTGTCTCTATGCCGTTCATGGCGGTACAACCTTCCTTTTCCGCGATTTTGAGGGCAATATCAGGAGAATAGTTGTCACAAATGACAAGGGCCGCCCCCTTTTGAAGGGCCAGCAGCGTGCTGATGACGGCCCCCCCCACATGGAAAAAGGGAAGCGGGCAGAAAAGACGGTCTCTTTCGTCGATTTGCATATTGGTCCCCATGAAAAAGCTGTCTTGAAGGGTGCTGTTGTGGGTCAGCATGACGCCCTTTGGAAAGGAAGTGGTGCCGGAGGTGTACTGAAACATCACAACGTCGTCCGGTTCGACTTCAGCTTGTCTTTGGGCCAGACGCTCCTGATCTATCTCCAGGCTTCCTTCCAGGAATTGCTCAAGGGGTATCATTCCCGGAAGAGACGCCCCGCCTTTATGGATGACCTGCTTCAGCATGGGAAAGCCCGGAAGCGCAAGCGGTCCGTCCGATGATGCTTTTAATCCCGGTATGGTTTCATAGACAAGATCCGCAAAGTCTATGGTCAGAAACCGATCCATTGTAATCAGAATCCTGGAATCGGATTGCTTGAGCGTGTATTCAAGTTCCTTGGTTTTGAATCGGGTGTTTACGGGGACCAGCACGGCCCCTATCATCCCGACGGCAAGTTGCACATAGATCCATTCAGGACAATTGTTGAGCCAAACAGACACCTTGTCGTTCTTCTGAAGGCCCAGTGCAAGAAAGGCCCGGGCATAACGGGCCGCCTCCGCCGCCAGTTTTTCGTAGGTGATTCTCTCATTTTCAAAGATGATGGCTTCTTTTGTCCCGAAACGTTTTGATACATCCGTTAGCATTTTATTGAACGTTTTTGGCTCCCACTGGCACATGCTGCTCTCCTCCGGTCAAGTTAGATCTTTTTCTCTTTCTTTCTAGCGGCATCCGGCAACTCCATGACCCTTCCCAAGGCTCCGGACCAGACGGTTTCGATTTCAACCCGCGCGTTTGTACGCTTTTTAACCTCCGATGTGAAGACCGAAAAAATAGCGCCCCACTACGTCAGCGGTGATGAGGAACATGCTGATCAGGCAGCAAAGACCACTGAAGAAAAGCAAAAAGCGACTGGCAGTTGAATCGAAGAATCGGAATGCTTTTACCATGATTTCAATCCATTGTGACGTTACCGGTTTTCTCGGCCCTGACGGTTCAATTGCCCCCTTAATCCGTCCGATACATCTTTAACTTGTCTTCATCAATGGTGGCGCCGTTTCCAGGCTTCAAAGGAAGGATCATCATTCCGTCCTCTATCTGAATGGGCTCCTCAAGCAGATTTTCTTCTAGATTCATGAAATATGAGTTCTCGCTGGGATAGTCCACATGGCGACGTGCCGCGCCGAAATGTACGGAGGCGAGGGCCCCGATGTCTGTTTCGGCCTGGGTTCCCATGAGAATGGAAACGCCGGTCATCTCAGCCATGGTTGCGATTTTTTGAGAGAGCGTGTAGCCGGTTCGGGTCGTCTTGATGCTGATGATGCCGATGATCCCCTGATCAATGGCCCGCGCCGAATCCCCGGGCGTTGTGACGCTCTCGTCCCCCATGAGGGGGATTGAAATGGCCTTGGCGATTCTCCGCAGCCCTTTAAAATCCCACCTGGCAACGGGTTCTTCCATAAAATCCAGTCCGTACGCCTCCATCTTTCGAAGGGTATTTATCGCCGTGGGTACCGTGTATGCGTTGTTGGCATCCGCATAAATCAGAACATCAGGCCCGAGATTTTCCCGGAGAGATTTAATCACCTGTACGTCTTTTTGCGGTTCCACGCCGACTTTCACCTTGAAGGCCCTTATTCCCTGGGCCCGCATCTCTTCCGCTTCCTTGATCATGTGGGCAATGGGATTGTTGCTCAACATCCAACTCACCGGCATGCGATCGGAAAATCCGCCCAGCATCTCCCAAAGGGGAACATTCCTGAATTTTGCCACCGCATCATACATGGCCAGATCAATAGCGCCCTTGGCCGTTGGATTCCAATGAATCGTATCGAGCTTTTGCCAGATTCTTTCCGTGTGGGCCGGATCAAGGCCAATGAGCATGGGGGCGAACAGGTTGTGAATGCAGTAATGAATGGACGCCGGGGATTCGCCATAAACCGTGGGCCGGGGAACGGCCTCGGCAACACCGGTGATCCCTTCATCCGTTCGGATCCTCACAAGGATGTTTTCAGCCGCTTCAAGGTATCCGTTGAGGCCCCATTTCAAAGAGGATTTGTAAGGTAGCTTGAAAGGGATGGTTTCGATTTTTGTGATCTTCATGATATTAAATTCTTCAGAAGTATCTTTAATAACCGCCTGGATTGACCCCGCATAAGCAATGGGACATCACTTTATCAAACAATTTTCTCCGCCTTTAGCCGGGACAGCTGGTCATCCGAATATCCGAGCAGACCGGTGTATATTTCAGTGTTGTGTTGCCCCGCATCGGGAACGGGGGTTTTAATGGCGCCCGGTGTCTTCGAAAGCCTGGGGACGATGCCGGCCACCGGAACCGTGCCGATTCGGGGATGCTCAAGTTCCACGATCATCTCACGGGCGTTGATCTGCGGATCCATCAGTGCTTCGGTAACGGTGTTCACAGGGCCGGCGGGAATGCCTGCCTCGGTTAACAGCAACACCGCCGCCTCCCTTGTCTTATCCGCCAGCCAGCCCTCGGCCAGGCTGTTCATGAAATCCCGATTCTTGCGGCGAAGCTCACTGCTAAAAAAGCGAGGATCATCCTTAAGGTCTTCCCGGCCAATGACCTTGGTGAAGCGCCGCCACATTCGATCAAAGGTGATGGCCAGATAAACATACCCGTCTTTGCACCGGTATGCGTCAGTGGGGGCGCTGAATGGACGGGCATTTCCCATTCGGGGCTGAACGTCATTCAAGACCCTGTATTGAGAGTACACGGCTTCCATGAATGAAACCCCCGCATCAAGCATGGCGATATCGATGGATTGGCCCTGACCGGTTCTGTCACGATGGCGGAGCGCCAGGAGAATTCCGATGGCGCCGTAAAGACCTCCGCCATAGTCGGTCAATGAAGACCCCGATTTCGTTGGAGGGCTGTCTTTGAACCCGGTAATGGACATGTGACCGGTAATCCCTTGAAAAATTGGGTCAAAACCGGGTCGCTCGGCATAGGGTCCGTTTTGACCGAATCCGGTGATGGACGTGTAAATAAGACGCTCATTGGTTTCTTTCAGGGTTTCATAGGTGAGGGCAAGGGTTTTCACGGCACGGGATGTGAGGTTGGTCACCAACACGTCGGATCGCTTCACAAGTTCCTTTAAAAGCCCTTTTCCTTTTTCGTGCTGCAAGTTGAGGGTTATCCCCTTTTTGTTGCGCCCGTACATGGCGACCGCAAAATTCTCCCCATCCGGCGTGAATGGCCCGAGTTCCCTGTCGATGGCACCGCCGGGTGGCTCGACCCTGATGACTTCCGCGCCGAAATCCGCCAGAATCTGACAACAGAAAGGAGCGGCTTGAAAGGTGCCGATGTCAATGACCCGAATGTCCTCTAATACGTTACCCACGCTTTGCCTCCTGGTTGGACTTCTTGATTACTTGAAGGAAGGTTTCCGTTTCTCCAGAAACGCCGTAAGGCCCTCTTTTCCATCCATGCTGTTCATGCAAAGGGACTGAAGATTTATCTCGTCTTCCAACTCCGATGGAAAATCCATGTTAAGCCCTTTGTGAAGCGCCGTTTTTATGAGGCTCAGGGTGAAGGTGGAGGATCCCGAGAGCTTTTTTGCCCAATCATTGACAACTTCCTCGAGCTGGTCGGCCGCTACCACTCGATTGATCAAGCCGATTCTTTCCGCTTCCCTGGCATTGATGATGTCTCCCAGAAGCGCCAACTCCAACGATTTTCCAATGCCTACCAGGCGGGGCAAGTGATATAGACCTCCCATGTCGGGAACCAATCCCAGACGAATGAAGGATAATCCAAAACGCGCGTCTTCGGATGCGACTCTCAAATCGCCATTCAGCGCCAGGGTGCAACCGCCGCCGATGGCATCTCCGTTAATGGCCATGATGACCGGCTGCCGTATCCCCTTTATGCGCGCCGCAATGCCGTGTGACATGCGCAATCTCTCTTGAGACGCTTCGATGCTCGAACCGGCCGATGAGAGCTGTGAGATATCGCCCCCCGCGCAGAAGGCGGTTCCGGCACCGGTGATAATGAGCGCTTTGTAATCTGTTCTTCCCTCCAGTTGATTGAGGGCTTTTCCCAGACTTTCATAGAGGTCCCTGTTTAAGGCATTCAGCTTTTCCGGTCGATTCAGGGTTAACGTGACAACACCGCTCTGTTCATTTAAAAGTACTGTTTTTGAATCAGACATCTTTTTTCCTTACTTTATGCTCCGAACGATAAACTTCATTTTTACATCGGCAATTAAGCAAGTTCTATTCCAGAGGCCCCCTTGACACCCATAAAATAACCATCCTCGGCGCCCCTTTTATTTTCGAGACGATTAACTTGTTGAAACAAATGGATCTTATAAAAAAGCGCCCGTGGCAAAGTAACGGCATTTTTAAATCAAAGGGGAGGCGTCGGTTAAAAGGGCAGGGGACATGGGCCATTTGATGCAAATGGAATGTATACCTATTGGAACATGCACAGGTGAGGCACCTGATTTATACACATGGGCGTCATCGGGAAGGGGTTTTGATGAGATCGTGTTTGTTGAGCTTCAGATAAAACGCTCTTCTGCTGAGTCCGAGAAGCTTCATCGCCTGGGTGCGATTGCGGCTTTTTTGGAGCGCCATTTCGAGGAGTTCCTTTTCAAAGGAGTTCAGGATCCGTTTGTACAGGGAACCGCTCTCTGTGGATTTTGATTTGTTTTCCTTTTCAAGACGCCCCAACCGCTGACCCAGAGGCGTGGTGGTTTTCCACAAGACCAGATAGGATGGCAGGTCCTTGGGAGTGATGGAGGAGCCGTCCACCATGTTCACCGCATAATCGAGGGCGTTTCGGAGTTCCCTGACGTTTCCGGGCCAATTGTAACTATTTAAAATATCGAGAGATTCCGTTGAAATTTCAGTTCTTTTACCGTATTTGCGACAGAATTCCCCAAGAAAATGATGGGCCAATAGGGTGAGGTCGTTTCCCCTGTCCCTTAAGGGAGGGATATGGATGATCATGGTGTTGATTCGGTAAAAGAGGTCTTCTCTGAATTCGCCGTTGAAGATCATGGTTTTGAGGTCTTTGTTGGTGGCGCTGATGATTCGCAGATCAAGGCGGATGTCTTTTCTTCCCCCAACCCGACGAAATACCCTCTCTTCCAGTACCCGCAGGATTTTTGCCTGGGTCGGGAGTTCAAAATCCCCTATTTCATCAAAGAGAAGCGTGCCCCCATGGGCCATATCCAGCAGACCCCGGCTCCCGCCTCTTCGGGCATTGGTGAAAGAGCCGTTTTCGTAACCAAATAGTTCCGACTCCACAAGTGTCGTGGGAATGGCGGCGCAATTGAGCCCCACAAACCGACGGCCCTTGCGGTTGCTGTTTTCATGAATGGCCCGGGCGAAGAGTTCTTTTCCGGTTCCGCTTTCACCCAGGATCAGAACGGGAAAATCAGATTTGCTTGCTTTAAAGGCGCTGTACAGGGCCCGGCGAAGACGCTTGTCCTGACCCACAATCATTCCAAAAGACTGGGGAAGGGGCCGCTCCAGGGCGAGTTTTTCATCCATGCAGTATTCGATATATTTCTTGGCGTCAAAAACGTCTGTCTCCTTCATGTTCTCTTTCGGTTTTGTAATGATGGAAACGGAGCCCAACACGTTGTCAGCGGATGGGAGCAGCAATACGGAACCGAATATGGTCTCGTTCAAGGTAGCGACCCGTTCGTAGATGTGAATCGATTCCCGGCCGCTTTTCAACACCTTCAAAGTGATGGAGCCAGGCTCTATTTTGGAGAGTTTCTCTCCCAGCACCTTTTCAGGGGAAACGCCCAGAATGCGGGAATAGGCGCTATTGACAAAGACGATGCTGCTGTCTTTGGCGGTTATCATGACGCCGTCATAGGAATTTTCCAGTATTCGAAGAGCGCTCTTGGTAAGCCCCATCCTTTCAAGTGTCTTGGCAAACGCTTCGTTCATATGTCCCCCCGGGTCCGTTTGATTAAAATTGTTTCATAAAGTAAACACATGACGGGCCGGACGTCAAGGGAAAGGAAGGGATGGGATGATAAGAAAATGGCGGGGGAGTATTTACCGGAAGAGTTACGACGCTAAAAGGCCGCTGATGCTTCACGGGAAGGCGATTGATGATTTATGGGCGTTTCTTCTGCTGGCAGTGGCTTGATCGATCGGCTGTTTCCCGAGTCTTGTGAACTGCTTCATCAGAACAGGTCCCACCACTCTTCCCGCTCCAGAAGCCTTTTCCCCGTCTCCTCCAAAACGATGCGTCCGTTCTTCATGACATATACCCGGTTACCCAGCCGCAAGGCCTGTTTTATGTTCTGTTCCACAAGTAGGGCGGCGATGCCCGTTGAGGCGATGTATTCGATGGTTTTCCCAATTTCCGATACCACAAGGGGAGCCAGGCCGATGGACGGTTCGTCGAACATGACGAATCGAGGGTTTGCCATAAGCGCGATACCCATGGAGAGCATCCGCTGCTGACCGCCGCTCATGGTTCCGGCCCTCTGAGGGAGCCTTTCCCGTAAAATGGGGAACAACCGGTAGACCTCATTTTCGTTGTTCTTGATCGTGTCTTTGTTTTTCTCGTTGCGGGCCCCCAGCATCAGGTTTTCGTAAACCGTGAGATCCGGAAAGGTAAACCGCTCTTGAGGCACGAGACACATGCCGTTTTTGACACTGAGCGATGTATCAAGACCTCCAATGGATCGACCGTCATAGATCACTTCCCCGCTGTCGGCTTTGATCAGGCCGAAGATGGTTTTCAGTGTTGTGGTTTTTCCGGCACCGTTATGGCCGATAAGGCTTATGATTTCGCCCTCGCGCACCCCAAGGGATACATCGTAGATCACCTGTTTTTTATGATATCCGGCAAATAGATGTTTCGTTTGCAGCAGCATTTTCCGTCAACTCCCGAAGTATATTTCAGATAATTTGGCATCCGCCATGAGTTCGGAAGGTGTGCCTTTTCGCAAAACATCCCCCTGATCCATGAAATATGCCTGGTGGGCCAGGTCTCTCACCACATCGAGATTATGCTCCACCAGACAGATGGTCTTTCCCGCGTCAGCCAGATTCTGAATCACCTTTTTCATTTGTTCCACGGATGTCAGGTCCACTCCCGAGGCTGGCTCATCCAGAAGAAAAATGGAACATTCGGTGGCAAGCAACCGTGCCAATGACAACAGTTTTTGTTCGGCATAGGAAACCTGCCCCGCAAGCTGGTGAGCCTTATGGGCCAACCCCACGAAATTCAGGCAGGTCATGGCCTTCTTGAAATTGACCTTCTCTTCTGCCGCTACGCTCGCGGGGGCGAAAAAGAGTTTCAGCAGATTTTCACCGCCTTGATTCGGGCAGGCAACCATGACATTGTCAAGCATGGACATGTTTTCGAAAATGCGGACGTCCTGCCAGCTTCGAACAAGGCCCCGCCTGACCAATTCGTGGGGCGTGGTCTTTGTGATTTCCCGGCCCTTCATGGAGACCACCCCCTCGTCGGGCCGGATGAAGCCGCTGATTATGTTGAAAACGGTGGTTTTGCCGCATCCGTTGGGGCCCACAAGCGCTGTAATCTTCCCGGGCAGCAGGTCCATTGCAAAGGATTTAACCGCCTGAATGCCGCCGAAATTTTTACGGATTCCCCGGACTTCAAGAACGGATCGGGCTTCCCCGTTCGGGACCGTTTCCCTTTGGGCATGGGCGATACTGCCGGTACCACTGAATGATTTGTCCACATCAAGGTCCTGAGGGGGCCTCATTCCCGCGTGCTCCGGTATCAGACCCTGGGGGAGAAATCTCATGAAAAGGATCAGCAAGCCGCCGTATACAACGTCCCTGAGGGGGCCGATGAGCGTCGCGGTGCCCGGAATGAATCGAAGGGCCTCGGGTATACCCAAAAGGAGCAGGGCCCCGACGACGGAGCCCAGCATATTGGCTGAACCGCCCAGAATAACCATGGCAATCATGAGAATGGTTGAATGGAGGCTAAAGCTGACGGGATTGAGATAGGCGTTGTAATGAGCGAAAATACTGCCGGCGGCTCCGGCGACCATTCCCCCCACCATGAACGTCAGCACTTTTTGCTGAAGAACGTTTTTGCCCAATGATTCCGTGGCGCTTTCATTTTCCCTGATGCACTTGAGCATTCTGCCAAAAGGTGAATGGCTCACGCGCCAGCAGATAAGGAAGAGGATGGCACAGAGCACCAGTAACAACGGGAGATAGGACCTGGGTGTCACAAACTGAAGTCCGAACAGGTTGGCCCGGGGAATCGCCGATAGTCCGGTCTCACCGCGAGTGATATCAATCTCCGTGACCATCAGCCCATATACCACAAGCTGAAAAGCGCAGGTGAACAGAATCAGATATTCGTCTTTTATACGTAGTGACGGAATCGCAAGCAACAGACCGATGATGCCGGTGGTTGCCATGGCCAACAAAATGCCAATCAGGAAATTCAATCCCAAATGCATGGCAAGGAGCGCTGATACATAGCCACCGATGCCGAACAGGGCCGCGTGGCACATGGAGACGATGCCGGCGTAACCCAAAATGAGGTTCAAAGAAGCCACCAGGGTGATATAGATCAACACGGAATTAATAATATGGATGATGTAATCCAAGGCTATTCTTCCCTTATTGTCAATTTTTCATTTTTCTTAAGCCCACCCATGAGACCTTGGGGCCGGAATATGAGAAAGATGAACATGATGGCGAAAACAATAATCGTCTTGTATTGGGCGGGCAGAATTAGCAGGCTCAGGTTTTCACCGATCCCGATCAGCATTCCAGCCAGTGCCACGCCCCAGTTCTTTCCCACACCGCCCAGGAAAACAGCTATGAAAGCCATTAAAAGCGGCTCAAGACCCATGTGGGGGGTGGCCGCGGACCTTATGGTATGAAAAAAGGCGCCGATACCCATCAACACCGATCCCAGAGCAAAAACAAGGAGGAAGATTTTCTTGATGTCAATGCCGACAGTAGTGGCCATTTCCGGATTGCTTCTGACGGCCCGGATCTCTCTTCCCCAACTTGTTCTGGCAAAAAGCAATTCCAGCAGCCCGATGCTCAGCCACGCCGACACAACCAGGCCCAGATCGGCGGTGGTAAAATAGAACGGCCCCATGACGATCAATTCTTCCGGAAAACCGGGAAGGGGACGCGGCGACGGGGTGAAAAACACATGAAGCAATGCTTCGCCCACCACCATGGTTCCCATGGCGGCCAAAAATACCGTCAACTGAACACCCCCCACCCGTCGAATGGGGCGGTAGATGAGCCGTTCAATCATGCAGCCCAAGAGTGCCGCCGCCGCCAACCCCAAGAAAAAGGAGAGGGCCAGCGGTATCTTTGAAATGACGTGAAACAGGACCATCATATAGGCGGCAAAGGTAAATGTGAGACCATGGGCAAAATGGAAAATATGGGTGGTGCCATAAATGATTCCCCAGCTTACCCCTGTCAGGGCGATCAGACTTCCGGTAATAATACCGCTGATGAACAATTGAACCACGGATTCCAGCATAGGCCATCCCATCCAGCGCCCCTTTCCCGGTTCAATTGGGGCACTGCGGATTTCCAAACATATCACTCACTAAAATTGCTGCTATATGATTGGAAACCATCAGAGTTTTGGTGAAATCGGCGCGAGGATCTCGTCAGAGGCCGTTGTTTTGGGTGTTCCAGCGCCTGTTTTGACGAGACCCCCGCCAAAGGTGCGGTCAGCGCGCTACTTTTCCAATCGATCCGCGATAACTTTTTTGCCGTCTTTTATTTCAAAGATGACAATGGGTTTGGAAACGCTTCCGTCTTTTTTCAGTTCCATTTTTGATGGTCCTGTAAAAAGTAAAACCAATTTAACCATTTGAAATACTTGCGAATAAAATCGCTTTTGCCTTGATTTTCGACTTACATTTTGCTATAG
>JANQDY010000251.1 GCA_028278625.1 Thermodesulfobacteriota bacterium | reverse complement strand
ACACGACTGAGACCATAGCTCAAAATTCCTGACTCACACCCGCGAGCTTGCTTTTGCCAACGATGTTTTTCAATCAATCCTTATATCGGAATTCCAGGGCAAGACAAAACGCATTGCAATAAAAGCAAGTTGACCCTATAGTATATGAACAATGAATAGAAACGGTATTATTCTTCTTGCAGCGGTCTTAGTATTTCTGATGGCGTCCTTGTCTTTTGCCGCCGGCAAAAGAGGTGAAAAGGACTATGACGTAACGTTTTCGGAGGATGCCGCCCGGGACGGACGGATTTCCGTCCTGATCAAGGCCAAGCGAACATCTTCGGTAGGGCGCACCAAAAAGCAGAAAAAGGAATACGAGACGGTTCTTTTTGAGAGTTGTCTGCCGACAAAGAAAAAAGGCTTTCCGGAAGTCTCCTATTTCAAGCTGTCATTTCAATTGCGGAACAACCGGAATTACAGGCTGGTTGTTCAAAAACTCACCTTTGATGAACAGACCTATGAAGGGGACTGGCTCCCTTCCAGGGGGCAGATTCTGAGAAGCCAGGACCCCAGTAAGGTGCCCTATGAAATGGAACGGAAAGCCATGGTGGACGCGGACTATCCGGAAAGCGAGTTTGCCCTTTTGGGTGACCCCTTTCTGATTCGGGAGGTCCGGGGAATCGACGTGACCATCTATCCGGTGCTGGTGAACACCGTGCAAAGACGGGTGAAGATTCTCAAAACCATTCAGTTTGATCTGGTTCCTGAGGAAGAAGGTGTTGTCATGAACCAGCAGCCCCAGCGGACGTTGAGGATCCTGTCCCAGAATGAACCGGTATTGTCTTCCCTTTTTTCCAATTTCAGATGGGACGGCGAACTGGATGACGGTCCCGGCCATATGCTGGTGATCTATGCTGCGGACTATAAGGATGCGATTCAGCCGTTTATTTCGCACAAGGAGAGTCAAGGATTTACGGTGGCGGAACAAGAAGTGGCAACGGACACCAATGTGGAGAGCATTATTCAAGATGCCTACGATAACAACCCCGATCTTTTGTATGTGCAATTGGTGGGAGATTGGGCGGACATTAAATGCGACACGGATGCCCAGGGATTTCCCCGGGACAATGCCCTGGGATTGGTGTCGGGTTCAGACGATTATTACGATCTGATCATCTCCAGGTTCAGTGCGGGAAGTGCCGCCCAAGTCACCACCCAGGTGGACAAAGTCATTGCCTATGAAGGGAATCCCAATCCCGATTGGTGGCAGAAGGGCCTTGGGATCGCTTCCAATGAAGGGCCCGGTGATGACAACGAATACGATAACGCGCACATGGACATCATCAAGGAGAACAAACTGCTGCCCAATGGTTATGCCACCGTTTATGAGGAATACCAAGGTTCCGGGGCTTCAGCCTCCGGGGTAACGAGCGCCGTTAACGGCGGCGTTCATGTGATCAATTACGTGGGTCACGGCAATATGAGCGGCTGGTCCACCACGGGTTTCAATCAAAGCGACGTTGCCGCCTTGACCAATGATGACAAATTTCCCTTCATTTTTTCAGTGGCCTGCAACGTCGGCCAGTACCAGAGCGGCACCTGTTTTGCCGAGACCTGGCTGCGCAAATCGGATGGGGGCGCGGTCTCGGCCCTCATGAGCACCATCAGCCAGCCCTGGGACCCGCCCATGCGGGGGCAGGATTACATGAACGATCTCCTCACCGGCGGCTATGATTACGATACAAATCCCGGTGAGGGGACCAGCACGACCCAGGGGAAAACCCGGTTCGGTTCCATCGCATTCAACGCCTTCAACCTGCAGATTGCGGAAGCGGGTGAAAGTGACGTGGAGACCACCAAGACCTGGATTCTGTTCGGGGATGGTTCTTTGATCGTATCAGCAGAAATCCGCGACTGTCCCGATTGTTCCGGCGAGCCCATTCAAAACGTCACCTTTCTATCGGGAAGCACCTGTACCTGTTCACGATCCACCCCCATGACCCTGGGGGAAAACGTGGAGGTCGAAAGCGGCGCCACCGTCACCTTTGAGGCTTCCAGTATAAATGTTACGCCAGGATTCGAAGCCACGGAAGGTTCCCGCGTAACGTTTCAAATCAGAAACTGAACCGCCCGCTACTTTGTGGAATACAGAAAAGCCGGCTGTGTAAATTCCGGATCCGGATAGGTATAGAAGCCCCTTCCGCTCTTGACACCCAGTTCACCCCTGTCGATCTTATCATTGAGCGCCTGCGGCGGCTTGTCTTTTGGATCTTTGGACGCGTTGTAATAGACCATTTCAATGTCCCGAACCACATCCAGCCCCACGGCGTCCATGAGGCCGAAAGGACCCATTTTCATTTTGGTGAATGTCATCCAGGCCCGATCCACGTCTCTATGATCCACGTAGCCGTTGCCCCACATCCATAGCCCTTCCCGCTTAATGGCCCGCCAGATCCGGTTAAAACAGAATCCCAGGAGTTCCTTCTTAACGGTCAGCGCAATGCAACCCATGGAGCGAACCCAATCGACGCCCTTCTGCAGCACTTCCGGCGTGGTTTTGGTGCCGCCCATGACATCCGCCATGTTCATGCCTTCCAGAATTACGTAAAAGTGTGTGTTCAGGCATTTTTCCGGCCTGCCGCTGCTCTCTTCCATGAGCGAGACGGGCATGGAAGAGCTGTTGGTGGCCAGGACGGCATGCGGCAATGCCTTTTCGCCCAACTCCCTGAAAACGGCCTGCTTGATACCAAGATCTTCCGGCACGCTTTCAACGATGAGGTCAGCCTTTTGAACGGCTTCATCAAGACTGGTTGTTTCGGAAATCCCGTCTTTGACTTTTATAAGCCGTTCCCAAGGGATAAAGGGTTTGATACCCTTGGCTTCAATGCTCAAACGGAGACGGTCAAAAGTTTTTCCCAAAACCCCTTCCCGGGTGTCGTAGACCGTGACGGCATACCCATAGTTGCCGGCCAGGAGTGCGATCTGTGTCCCAAGGGTTCCGGTTCCGATAACCGTTACGTTTTCAAATGGTTTCTTCATGGGTCTCATCCTCCCTTTCATCTTTCTCTATGACAGATCTCTGTATTCATCAATGGTCGCCCCGATCTCCTTTAGCAGATTCAGATCCCGGACCCCGCGAACCTTCATGCTGTCATGGTTGCCGATCCTTATAAAATGAACCCGTTTCAGTTTTCGGATGCCGGATGGGTTGGATATGATTTTCCAGGGAGCGGTGATGGGAAGAACGTCATTCCTGACCGAGAGTATTCCGTAATTCACCTTTATGCCGCCATGGGACACCGCAACCGTGCTGAAACCGAAAAACGGGCTGTTGAAGAACCACAAAACGATGGCCAGCCAGATAATGGCGGCCAAAAGATGCCTGGGCTTCTTCCTTAGCACGGAATAAAGGACGAAAAACAGCAACAGCCCCAGCGCAAGCAGCATGACACTGTTCTGGATCCATAAATGCTTTATGACAAATACTTGCTCGCCCATATCCTTTGCAATTGATGAAATGCATTAACATGGTGCTCTGTCCCCTGTCAATAAATGGATTCATGGAGGCAGAGTCAAAGCGCTTTTCGAAAGGCTCAAAAAATTGAGGAAAAAAACCTTTAGGGTTTCGCCATTGGCGCAACCTTTCTCTTGACAGCCTAAAAATCCTTTTGTTACATTCCGCCCGACATTGTCTGGCCGAAGGGTTGATTCATTCAACATGATGTAACGATTGCCTTACATTGCTCGGTGTTGACGAGACTGTAAGGCTTTTTAGCATTCTGGTTTTAATAAGTTTATAGGGAGGGTAGCGTTTCATGAAAAGCCCCAGATTTTGTATCATATCTCTTGCCGTACTCATGCTTTTATTTCTCAATGCCCCGGCATTTTGCGGCCATGGCCCAAAAGGCGGACCTCCGAAAGCCATGATCGAAGGCGGAGATACCATTAACGTTTCGGGCATCGTCCTTGACAGCCATAAAGAACCCATTGATGAGGCAAATGTCCACATCCTTGTAAACGGCAAGGAAGTGGATCACGTTGTGACGGCCCACAATGGAAAATACGTGTCGCGGTTTCAGATGAAAAAAGGTGAAATCGAAAAAGCGACCATGGAGGTAAAGGCTGACAAAACCAGTTTCAAGGGTGTCGCCTATAAAATTCCCGGAAAAGACCTGGCCCGGCAAGGGAGTCAGTTTTTCTTGAGCGAGGACATGACACTGGAACGGCATCTGGGACCGGCTTTTTGGATTTCAACGGTGGTATTCATACTGGCCTATATATTGATTGCCTTCGAACTTCTGCACAGAACCGTCGCCGCCATGCTGGGCGCCGTGGTGATGCTGCTGATTTCCTACACCATCGGCACCATCAATCCAGAATACCATATCTTTTCATTTGAAAGCGCCATCTTTTCCATCGATATGAACGTGGTGTTCCTGCTCATGGGCATGATGATTATCGTGGGGGTTTTGAAACATACCGGTGTATTTCAATGGTGCGCCTACATTTCCTACAAGCTGGCAAAAGGGAAGGTGTTTGTTTTGGCCATTTATCTGATGATCTTCACCGCCATATCTTCCGCGTTCCTGGACAATGTCACCACCATGCTGCTGCTGACCGGGGTTGCCATTGAAATCTCCATATCCCTGGGAATTAATCCCCTTCATATGCTGATTCCGCTGGTGCTCGCTTCCAATGTGGGGGGTACGGCCACACTCATCGGCGATCCGCCAAACATTATGATCGGATCATATGCGGCTCTCACTTTCATGGACTTTGTGGTGGCCCTGGCCCTGATCTGTCTGGTTTGTATGGGCCTCCTGATTATCTTCACCAAACTGGTGTGGGGCAAGGATTATGCCGTCAGCACGGTGGAGAACGTGCAGGATTACATTCAGGTGCTGAAAGAGAAGTACCAGATAACGGATCCAAAACTACTTACCTACGGCCTGACGGTTCTGGGTTTTGTCATATTCCTGTTTCTCAGCCACGGCTATTGGCACATGGAGGTCAGTGTGGCCGCTCTCATAGGAGGGGCGGTGCTTCTGACCGTCGCTATTCTGACCGAAAAGGTCGATTTGATCGAACTGATTGAAAAAGACATCGAATGGCCAACCCTCATGTTCTTCATTTTCCTTTTCATCATGGTGGGTGCCGTTGAAAGCAGCGGCCTTTTGGCGGTCATTGCCGACTGGATTCTGGATCTTTCCGCGGGAGATTTCGTGGTGGCCTGCAGCCTGATTCTCTGGGTGGCGGCGATTATGAGCGCCTTTGTGGACAACATTCCGTTTACGGCAACCATGCTGCCCATTGTGGCCTATTTGAGCGGCGTTATTCCCGGCGCGGAAAATACCCTTTGGTGGGCCCTGGCCTTGGGCGCCTGTTTCGGGGGCAACGGTACCATCATCGGTGCCTCCGCCAATGTGGTGACCATGGGTATCGCGGAATCAAGGGGCTACAAGGTCAGCTTCATCGGGTTTATGAAAACGGCCTTTCCGTTTATGGTCATCACCGTATTGGCTGCCCACGCATGGTTGCTGATTTTCAGACCGCAATAGGACCATGGATGATGTGGGAGATTGTATGGGAAGAGCGTTGGAGGGGACATCTTTACGGTTGACAAGCGGTGCCGTGAAATATAATTTAGAAGATTAAAATTGCAATAACCAAGGAGTAATCAAATGGGTTCCAACAGCAAGCAAACCAGTCTCATACGCGCCAGAAAAGCGAAAAGCAACAAGAAAAACCTTAGAAAGAACCAGGCGCGGATACAGAAAAATGCGGAGATCTTGAGAGAACTCGCTTCCAAGTCGGATGATTGATCAGGACGAATCATTGTCCTTTTTGATGCGCATTAGTGGGGCTCAACAAACCTTTTCCAGGAGGAGCGAACAATGAAAGTGCTGGTTTCATATTATTCGGATACTGGAAACACCAAAAAAGTGGCAGAGGCCATCTATGATGCTATTAAAGAGAGCGGAAAGGAAATCTCACTCATGACGGAGGCTTCCAACCTTTCCGAGTTTGATTTGATATTCTGCGGATTCCCCGTGCATTCCATGGGATTGCCTGGAAAGGCGGAAACATTTGTCAAGGATCTGCCCGAAGGGAAAAAGGTGGCATTCTTTGCAACCCATGGTTCTCTGAGGGGTGGCGAACTGGCGATCACGGCATTCTATTCGGCCCTCGGTCTGGCAAAACATCTCAAGGTAATGGGGACCTTCGGTTGCCGCGGTGTCGTCAAACAGGGCATCATCGACGCCCTCCTGAACAAAGCCGAGCACAGGGGATGGGCTCTTGAAGCTCAAAGCGCCGCCGGCCATCCCGACGAGGCGGATCTTGAGGATGCAAAAGCATTTGCCGATGCCATGTTGACAAAGGCCAGGGCAAAATAGATTCTCCCGCCGCATCTAATGCTCTTCTTTGGCAATAGCCTCCCCAGTGGTGAAACTGGGGAGGCTATTGTCTATTATGATACCCAATGATCCGGCGTCAGCTGGCGCACGCTATCCATAATTGCTGAAACAAACTCCGGATCGTTGATGTGGCAGTCAAGCATCCGCACATGAGAATCTGAGACATTTCGGGTCAGGTTTTCAATGAATATCTGACGTCCTTTGGGGTTCCACAAGGGTCCGCCTTCAGAATCAAACGCCGAAAAGCCGCCGGAAGGTATCAACAATCGATAGGCGCCTTCAGAGGCGTTACAGAGCATTGCCAGATGCTTTCCCAAAAACGCCATCTCTTCGTCTGATGCGGAAAGTGCCGTGATGGCCGCATTGTGCACATGATATAGCCGGCCGGGAAACCTTTTTTTTGCGTCATCCAGGGGGCCGGTCACCAGAAAATCCATGTTGCCCGGTGCCAAGACCGTGGGGATGCCGGCGGAAAGCGCGGCTTTTCCGCGATCCGGACCCGCATCGTAATCACCTCCGAAAAAATGGTCCGTGACTTCGTGGAGAGACACATCTATCACTGCCACGGGGCTCTCTTGTTTGACCATTTCATCCATGGCTTGTCCTCCGGCGCCCACCGTGTGAAAGACCACCGGCTCCGTACCGTTGGACAGCAGCTCATTCCGGATCCCTTTGACGCACGTTTCAGTGGTTCCCAGGGTCGAAAGGAGGACCAGCGGTTTGTTTTTGGACGAAACCTTCCCAGGATTTCTGACCATCCCGGCCATGGCCATGGCGCCGTTGTGGAGAACCCTTTCGGTGATACGGTTGAGTCCCGCCAGATCGCAAACCGAATGCAGCATGAGGATGTCCTTGGTTCCCACAAAACCACGGGTATTGCGGGATGCCATGGTGGTGACCATCACTTTTGGAATGCCCATCGGCAGGGTCCGCATCACCGATGTGCCCAATGTGGTCCCCATGGAGCCGCCGAGCCCGAAAACACCGTCGAAACGATTCAGAAGGAAAAGCTGCGAAACCTTTCGAATGGCACCTTTGATCATAACCCCCAGCGCTTTTCCTTCGTGCCCCATGTTCTGTACCGATTGAAGGGTTTCTCCCCCCAATTGGGCGATTTCCTGACGGCTAACAGACACGGGAACGGGACTTTCTCCCATGATACCCGCATCAATGGCGTAAACCGCCACATCGGCTTGCTCGAGGCAATTCATGACAAACCCCGCTTCCTGGTGCTTGGTGTCCATGGTGGAGATGATCAGAACGGTCGGTTTTCGGTCCATTTTTGCCTCCAAGTAATTTGCTTTTGGACCGAAATAATAGGGAAAACAGGGTGCGGCGGCAAGGGAAATAGCATCTGTTCTCCATTCCGACGCATTTGATATTTCCCTTTTAGGACCTATATTCACATACGATAGCCAACTTTTTATAGGGATGCTCATGAAGTCAAGACACTCAAACAAGGCCATATGGCTTGTATTGCTCCTGGTCTTTCTTTTTTTGTGGTTCAGGGAAGATGACCGTTTCAAGTTCAGGGAAAAGAGGCCTACTGTGGAATCCCTCGATTTCACCGACAATGAATCCTCAATAACGGCACAGCCCGTGGCCTACTCTTCCGATGAACAGATCAATGTTGAAGTTTTTGAGAAAGTTCACACAGCGGTCGTGAATATTGCCAGTACGACCCTCAGCATGAATTTCTGGATGGAAGTAATTCCAAGAAGAGGCCAGGGGTCCGGATTTGTGATCGACCGGAGGGGGTACATTCTGACAAACAATCACGTGGTGGCAAAGGCACAAAAACTGACGGTAACAACGGCCAAGGGCAAGAAGATTGAAGCGACCCTGGTGGGAAGAGATCCCAGAACCGATCTTGCGGTGATCAAGATTCCTTCGAGCGATGTGGAAGCGGTGGCGACATTGGGAGACTCTGACAAGATTCGCCCCGGGCGTAAAGCCATCGCCATCGGAAACCCTTTTGGCCTTTCCCACACACTCACCACCGGCATTGTCAGTGCACTTAATCGAAGCATCAGAACCGAGGACGGCAACGAGATTGAGGATCTCATTCAGACCGATGCGGCCATCAATCCGGGGAACTCCGGAGGACCCCTGCTGGATTCAAATGGGCATGTTATCGGGATCAATACGGCGATTTTCAGCCTTTCGGGCGGATACCAGGGTATCGGGTTTGCCATTCCCATCAATCTGGCCAAACGCGTGGCCGCAAAACTGATAACCTCCGGAAGGGTGGCCAGGCCCTGGTTGGGTATTTCGGGGCTTTCTCTCTCGCCCTCTCTGGCGGAAGGTTTGGGCATCGACGTGTCCCAGGGCGTCCTGGTGGTCCAGTTGGTCCGCGGCGGCCCCGCACATCAGGCGGGGCTGCGGGGCGGTGACCGGGAAGTACTGATCAGGGGGATCAGGCTTCTTCTGGGAGGGGATGTCATCACCGACATCAATGGTGTCGCCGTAGAGGACATGAAGGAGCTGGTTCACCAGGTGGAACAAATGGATGTGGGTGACACGGCCGATTTGGGTGTCATTAGAGGCGGATTTAGAAAGCGTATTTCCATAAAACTTTCCGAAAGACCGTGATCCTTTGAAGGATCCGAACCCTTCGTAAAAAGAAATTGACCAAAGAGGGCAAAAGGGGTTAATCTTGACCCCGATTTCCGATGTCCTCAAAATAAGACAGTTCGATTTTTAGCGAGCCTTTGTTCATGGGAATTGTCATTGCCATTTCCAGTCAAAAAGGAGGGGTGGGGAAAACAGCCACGGCGGTCAATCTGTCGGCGGCGCTGGCCCTTCTCGAAAAAAGGGTGTTGCTGGTCGATCTGGACCTTCAAGGAAATGCCACTTCAAGCCTCGGTATTGACAAAGCAGAACTCAAGAAGAACATGTATCACGCCTTGGTTGGTGGTGTTTCTCCTTCAGAGATTATCATTCAAACCCCTCTGGCTTTTCTGAAGCTGCTGCCCGCTCGTACGGAGCTTTTGAGGGCGGAGATGGAATTGATGAAGGTTCCCCATAAGGAGAAGAAACTTCGCCATCTCCTTGATCGCGTAAGGGACGCGTTCGATTATATTCTGGTGGATACACCCCCGTCCCTGGGGCTTCTCACCTTCAACGCCCTGAATGCGGCGGATTTCCTTTTGATCCCAATGCAATGTGAACCTTTCGCCCTTGAAGCCGTACCACCCCTCTTGCAGGTGATGAACATCATCAAGAAGGCGGGCAATCCGGGCCTGCGAATGGGGGGTGTTTTGCTGACCATGTTCGACAAGGGGGACGGTGCCTGTCAGCACATTTGCGAAGCTGCCCGGGAACGGTTTGGACACCTCTTGTTTAAGACGGTTATTCCTCGGAATAACGCATTAAAAAATGCGCCCCTAAAAGGTGGTCCCGTTTTTCTTCAGGATTTGGGAGCATTCGGGGGCAGGTGTTATCTTCATCTTGCGGAAGAGATGATGCGTTTGGCCTGATGTTTTCACAAAGACAAGGAGTTGTGCATATGAGAGTCGCAAATCCCGATGCCATTCGAAAAGGGGAGAAAGCCCTGGCAGAGGCAATTGCTTCCAATTTCGATCGAAGTGTGGTCCAGAAGATCTTCAAAAGAGTCCATAATCTGGACGTGGGCGAAGACATTAAATGCAAGAATGCATCCATGGGGGTTCATGGGGAGAAGATTGCTTATTCCATGGATTTTGAAGTGTTGGTGAATCTCTCGGTGTATCTGGATCGATCAGGAAACTTCATTTCCATTTCAAGCAGCGGCGTTGATGCGGGAATCATGCCCCCTGAAGAAAAGCCGATGCCGGATCCCCCTCTAAAGTCACGGGAATTGAGTGGAGCAGGGAGTGAAACTGAAACTGCGAAAGACCGGGAAGCTGGTGCATCTGCCTCGGAAGGGACCTTTGAATCCGTACTGAAAGAGTTTGTCCCCCTTGATTCATAAGCATTCTACGGATGCAGGCTATCTCTGTTGAAATGTTGAGGTCCAATTCTCCACATCGGGTTTGATGCCAAGCCTGCCGGTCTCCTGAAGCATTTCCAATCCCATGATTATCAGGAACAAGAGCATGCATCCGATGCCCACGGCCCAACCGGGTTTGAAAACCTTTCGCATCCTCAAAAGTATCATGCCGGGCAAGATACCGAAGACCAATCCAATGCCCACGCCGCCTGCCACATTTAGTGCGATCAGAAAAAGATCAGGATAATAAAGGGTTATGAACAGGGGAAATCCGAATGCGAAAAAGGCGTCTCTGGCGCTGTTGGTGTTCTTAAACAAGGGCCGCGTCAGGTCCTTCATGAAGTTCAAAAGACCGGTTCCCACCGCCAGATAGGAAGTGGCAATGGCCAATAGGGAGAAAACAAGGCTCATTGTCGTGAAAATCTTGGAATGAAGGATATGCGCCAGTGGAATGTTGGCGGGCAGGTTCTTTTCAAAAGCGTAATACAGATTGTCCTGCCCTGGTCCTCCCATGGGCAGGCATCCGATGACGGAGAGTGTCCAAAGGACCGAAAGGATTAGCGGAATCGCAGACCCCATGACAAGGGCTCTGGTGACCGACGGACGATGGTAATCGAGAATCCGTACCACAATTGGAATGGTATTGTGAAATGTAAAAGCGCAAATGAATACCGGAAGGACCACCGGCAGAAACCGCCAGTCAGCGAACAGGAAATAGTTCATACGGGCGTTTAATCCGGCATCAATAATGAGATAGAGAAACGCCACAAAAAGGAGGATCATCAATAGGGTGTTGCTTTTTCGAACCGCCTCCACGCCGAAAAGGGTGATCCCTGTCAGGATGCCGAAAAGCGCCAATGAAACAGTGGAATGCGAGATGCCGATACTGAACAAATGGGTGATAATGGTTGCGCCTCCGCAGAGGTAAGCCACCAGAATTCCAAAATAATTAATCAAATACCCGATGGTTGCGAATCCTTTTCCCATCGGTCCCAGTTCCTTTTGAAACAAGGACGGGAGCCCTTGGATGTCCGGGCCGTGGCTCATCATTCGCCGGGCCAGAACAAAAGCCGTTCCCAGCATCAGCAGCCAGACACCAACAAGCCCCACGATTGACGGCAGCGCTCCCGCCATCCCCCCCATAACAGGCAATCCCAGTATTCCGGCACCAATGGTATTGCCGGAAATCATCAACGCCGCTGTTATTGTTTTGATCGTGGAATTGGTTGCCATTCATGCCCAATTGTTAAGCAGTTCGCCGATTGTTTAAGCACTGATAATAGCGATTTTAGGCTTTTTTGTCATGGTCAAATATAGAGCGGTCTTCTTTAATGAGATCGGCTTTCAAGTGTTTAATAAATCATTAAATGTATCACATTGAATCCGACAATGATACGCTTATGTCTCATAATTGTCGATTTCCCGATGGCCTCATGTATGAGCCGGTTTTTTCATGTCTTGATGCAATATAATAAAACCATTGATGAATTTTCGTTTTTCTTGTTCGCGGTCTTGGCAATGGCACATAAACTTCTTGAAATATTTTGAAGAGACACTACTTGTAAGAGGTAAGGTAAGTCTAGTTCATTGGTAGGGATTTGAATTTGTGAACCCGTTTTCTTCTGAAAGAGAGGTGTTTGATCGATGTCAAAGGAAGGATTCAAAAAGGCCTACGTCTACAAATGTCCATGCGGTTATACCTATGACCCTCTCAAGGGGTGCAAGGAGTCAAACGTCGATCCGGGCGTTCAATTTGAGTCACTTCCCGATCAGTTGACGTGTCCAAGATGCCAGAGGGCCAAAGTTCATTTTAGAGAGAAGGGGTATAATGTAAGGATTTAGCTTAATTTAAGCGTGTTATGAGTTAACCTTCATTAAAAAGGATAGAAGATGATTCTTCCACGCGGGAGGAATGCTGACAACCAAGGAGGGGATCATGGGAAAAGAGAAAGAAGACAAGAAAACGAAAGCCATTAATATTAAGGATGTTACCACATGTGACGCAACCGCTCAGATGCTTGAGAAGGCGGAGAAAGACGGCGTTGAGGTTGCTTTTCATCGTGCTGCCAGCATGAAGGCATGCCCCATCGGCGCGGACTCCGCCTGCTGCAAACATTGCTCAATGGGCCCCTGCCGGCTCAATGCCAAGGATCCGTATGGAAAAGTCGGTGTTTGTGGTGCCACCATTGATACCATTCAGTCCCGCAATTTTGCCAGAATGGTGGCTACCGGCACCGCGGCCCATACGGATCACGGGATGAGTATGCTTGATCTTTTTGGTGAAGTGGTAAACGGTCATATCAAAGACTATACCATCAAAGACCCCATCAAGCTTGAGGAAGTCGCCGCCAGCCTTGGGATTGAAGTGGAAGACCGGAACATCGACGACATCGCCGTGGATCTTTACCACGAGTTGGAAAAGACCTATACTCAGCTGGAAGGCGAAATCCCCTTTGCCAAAAGGGTGCCCGAAAAAACACTGGAAACGTGGCGGAAATACGGTATTGTGCCTCGGGGCGCCATGCGGGAGATCATGGAATTGATGCATCGAAGCCACATGGGTGTGGATCAGCATTACGAAAACATTACGCACCAGTGCAGCCGCACGGCCCTTTCAGACGGCTGGGGCGGGTCCATGGTGGCAACGGAAATCTCAGACATCCTGTTCGGAACGCCCAAGCCGGTGCAAGCGGAAGTGAACATGGGCTGCCTGAAAGAGAATGAAGTGAATATCATCATACACGGACATGAACCGAACCTATTCGAATCCGTCCTGGCTTCCGTGGATGATCCCAAACTGATAAAGGAGGCGAAAGACGCCGGTGCTGAAGGGATTAATCTGCTGGGGATGTGCTGTTCGGGGGCGGAAATGCTCTCTCGCCACGGCGTCCCCCATGCGGGAAACTTCATGTCAACCGAGACGGTTCTGGTGACCGGCGCAGTGGATGCCATGGGTGTCGATGTGCAGTGTATCAAACAGGGCCTTGCCAAGGTCGCCGACTGTTACGGCACCCGATTGTTCACAACCAATCCGCGCTGTCGTATCGAAGGCGTTGATCACATTGCCTTTGTGGAGCATCAGCCGAGGGAGTGCACCGATGCCGTCGTTCGGGCCGCCATTGAACGGTTCAAGACGCGGAAAATGCCCATCGAAATCCCCAATATCAAAAGCCCCGGCGTTCACGGTTTTTCCATGGAGTACATTAACTACATGCTCGGGGGGAGCTTCAGAGGTTCTTACAAACCGCTGAACGAAAACATCATTAACGGACGGATCAGGGGAGTTGCAGGCGTTGTGGGCTGCACCAATCCCAGGGTAAAACAGGATTGGGTCCATGTGGAACTGGTAAAAGAGCTGATCCGAAACGACGTGTTGGTGGTGCAGACCGGATGTTCCCAGATTGCACTGGCAAAGGCCGGGCTTTATGCGCCGGAGTCGGCGGTGATGGCGGGTCCGGGATTGAGCGAAGTCTGCGAGACAGTGGGGATGCCCCCGGTTCTGGGGCTGGGATCCTGCGCCGATAACAGCCGGATTTTGACCGCCTGTTCCGAAATGGTGCGCACCGGCGGACTGGGAGACAGCTTGGCGGATTTGCCGGTGGCAGGTGCGGCTCCGGAATGGATGAGCGAAAAGGCAATCGCCATCGGTCAGTATTTTGTGGCATCCGGTGTGTTCACCGTTTTTGGTGTCACTTATCCCATCACAAAGGAGACGAAGTTCCACAAGCTTCTGTTCGAAGGGCTTGAAGAGATGGGATTCGGAAAATGGGGATTTACAGCGGATCCCCACGAAATGGCCCAAATGATGATCGCCCACATCGACAAGAAGAGAAAAGCCCTGGGTATCGACAGGGCCAGGGAACGGGTCCTGATGGATATGGCGGACAGACAGAAACTCGAAGCCGCTTAGGAAGCGCAAAAACCAAAAACAGGATATTTCCCGCCTGGACCGGTGGTAAGCCGTTTTGGGCGGGAAAACGGCATTGTATTAATAAAAACTGGAGATGCGAGGAAACCATGAAAGGGGCTGCTTTTGATTACCATAATAGCACCAGCTATGAACGGTCAAAAATGGACGGTCATTACCTGGACTGGCAAAATCAGCCCAAAGTCTTTAAAACCTATGAGGGACTGAAGACCGTTCCCATGCCCCGTGAGGTGCCGTTTCCACGGGAGGATTTTTTTCCCCTGTTTGATAAAGGGCACGAAAGGGAAGTGGGTGACGCCCTTTTCGACCTGGAACTCCTTTCAAAAATCCTGCTCATGACGTATACGGTTACCGCAAAAATGCGCCAACCGGGGGGGAACTTCCATTTTCGAAGCGCCGCATCGGCGGGAGCCCTGTATCCAACGGAAATCTATGTGCTTTCAGATGGCTTGAAAGACCTGGAGGACGGGCTGTACCATTTTTCCGTTTTGGAGCACGGTCTGGTAAAACTGAAGGACGGTACGCTGCCTCGTGCGGCGAAAGGCTTCAATTCCCCTCTCACTTTCTTTTTGACGGCCATTTTTTATCGAAGTGCGTGGAAGTACAGAAATCGCTCCTACCGCTATCATTTGCTGGATACGGGACACGTGCTGGCCAACCTGGAACTGGCCGTTACCGCTCTCAAACTGCCGCTTGCAGTCACCTTTGATTTTGAAGACAAAAAGGTTAATCAACTGCTGGGTCTGGATGACAGCATGGAAGTCGCCCTGGCTGTCTGCGGGGTGAAGGGTAAGTGCGATCTTAACCAAGCGGTTGAGACCATGACCGTCACGGACTTGCCCGAAAAGATAAAGAAGGCCAGCCGTGTTTCTCCCAAGGAGTTTCAACTGCCAGAGATCCAGACGATTCACAAGGCGGGATATGACATTACGGGGGAAAGAGAAGGGCGCAATATGAGCGATTCACTGGGGATTGTCGCCAAATCCCGGGACGCTTTTCAGGCCGGTTCGGAAATAAGTAATGTGATGCCCTATCCTGAAGCGGTCTTCCGCAGGCGGTCCAGTCGAAACTTCGTCACCGGGACCCTTGAGATTTCACTGTTTGAGGCCCTGCTCAAGGTATTTGGGACGACGGGCGAAACCGATATGGACGGGTATTCAAAAGGGGTTTGCACAGGTCTTATAACCCGTGGCGTTGAATCCCTTGAAGACGGCTTCTACCTATTGCATGAAAAACCGGAAAGTCTGGGGATTGTAACGGCAGGGGCTTTCACCAGGCCCATGAGCCGCATCTGCCTGAATCAGGAATGGATGGCCAATGCTTCCCTTCATTTTCTGTTCATGACCAATATGAAGAAGCTTGAGGAGTGGTGGGGTCCACGGGGATATCGTCATGCCATGATGAATGCCGGCATATGGGGCGAAAGGCTCTATTTGGCCGCTTCGGCCCTGGGTCTTGGTTGCTGCGGCATCGGCGCCTTTTATGACGGGGAAGCTAGCCGTCTGCTGGGATTGAATCCGCCGTCCCGGCTTCTCTATGTGGTAACGGTGGGCGCCGTCAAATCAATGCGGGACAGGGATTCCCTGACTTAGATGAACAGGGAAATGCGTTTTTTGGTGAACTGTGAGGGATATGAAAATGGCTGGAAAGACAGCAGCGCTTTTTTCTTTGATACCTGCCGTCGGGATGGTCCAAACCCAAATGAGTGTTCCAAATCGTGTTCTGAGGGCCACATTGGCAGGGGGTTGTTTCTGGTGCATGGTGCATCCCTTTGAGGTCCTTGACGGTGTATTGGATGTAAAATCCGGCTATACGGGAGGGCACCTGGCAGATCCCGCTTACGAGGATGTTGTTTCAGGCAAAAGCGGTCATCTGGAGGCGGTTCAGATTACCTATGATCCCGAAAAAATAGACTATTCGGAGATTCTAGAGGTTTTCTGGCGCCAGATTGATCCTACGGATTCGGGGGGGCAGTTCGTTGACCGGGGTGAGCAGTATAAAACCGCCATTTTCTATCATTCCGAAGCTCAGAGGCTGGCGGCGCTGAAATCCAAAGAAAAACTGAACCGGTCGGGCATATACGGAAAGCCCATTGTGACGGATATCCGAAAGTTTTCGCGGTTTTATGAGGCTGAAAGGTATCATCAGGATTATCACAAGAAGAATCCGATGAATTACCGGCAATATAGAATCGGTTCCGGCCGGGACCGTTTCTTGACGCATATATGGGACAAAAAGCCAAAGGAAAGGGCTCATGCGGGCCGAAAGCGCACCTATCAGAATAAGCCGGATGCCGAACTCAAAGGATCCCTTTCCCCGATTCAGTATGAGGTGACCCGGAAAAACGGCACGGAACCGCCGTTTCGTAACCCATATTGGGATCATAAGGAACCGGGAATCTATGTGGATGTGGTTTCTGGAGAGCCGCTTTTCAGTTCCCTGGACAAGTACGATTCGGGAACCGGCTGGCCCAGTTTCACGAAACCGCTGAATCAAGACAATATCGTTCTAAAGGAAGACCGAAGCCTCTTCACGGTTCGAACCGAGGTCAGAAGCCGTCACGGGGATTCCCACTTGGGCCATGTGTTTTCGGACGGCCCGCCGCCCACGGGTCGCCGCTACTGCATGAATTCAGCGGCGCTTCGGTTTGTTCCGGCAAAAGATCTGGCAAAGGAAGGATACGGGGAATATAAAGATCTTTTTGCGGACTGATTGCAGGGATTTTAAAGGGCCAGGGTTGTCACGAGAAACGTGTGGTCAGAGGGTTTCTTAAGGCCCCGCGGCTCCTTATCGATCCATGCGGCGGTCGATTTTGCGGCCACTTGGGAAGTGCCCATGATGTAATCAATACGCCAGCCCATGTTTCTCTTAAATCCATTGGGGATTCTGTAGTCCCAGAAAGTGTATTGCCCCGGGTCAGGCGAATGCTTACGAAAGATATCCACCAACCCCCATTGGAAAAACTTTTTCATCAAGGCCTGTTCTTCGGGGTGAAACCCGACGCCGCCCCTGAACCCATCGGGGTCATAGACATCCCCATCTTCCAGGGCGACGTTGAAATCCCCCGCTACCAGAAGTGGTGCATCGGGATCATAGCGGTTATTGATATGGTTATAGAGCGACCTAAGCCACTTGAGTTTATACTGGAATTTGTCCGATGCCACCTGAAATCCTTGCGGAACATAGACATTGATGACCGGTATGCCACAAAAGGAACCGCTCATGAAACGCGCCTGTTCATCACCGTCCGAAAAGAGGTTCAACCGCACGTGCTCCAGTGGTGATTTGCTGAGAATGGCGACGCCGTTGTAGGATTTCTGCCCCTTAAAAGCCGCATGAAAACCGGCTTCTTCAAAAGATCTGTGAGGGAAATCCTTGTCCTGCACTTTGGTTTCCTGAACGCACAGGATGTCCGGATCCTCGCGGTTTAGCCACTCCACCAAAATAGGCAGTCTGGCACGCAGGGAGTTGGCATTGAAAGTGGCGAATTTCATATTTATGGTCGGCTCTGGCCTTGGGGTATTTACGATATGAGCGGATCTCTGGTTAAACAGGTTGCCCTGAGGTTCTTATTAATCTATACTCTAGCATAGAGATCAAAGGATTGGCAATGGCTGTTTTTAGAGGAGGTTTATAATGACTGACAACCAGAAACTAATCAGGATTTTTGAATATGCACTGAACCAGGAAAAGACCGGTATGAGTTTTTTTGAAACGTCCGTCCAACGGATGGGCGTGGGTGCCGCGGTATCGGCCTTCCAGAGAATCGTGGAAGAGGAGAAACGCCATATCGCCTTTATCGAATCCATATTGGAGAAGCTGAGAAAGGACCAGGCAGTGGATCTGTCGGCCTTTGAAGAGGAGGTCATGGAACCGACCAATTATTTTGATGAGCGAAGCAAATCGGAATTCCTGGAAAAATGCTTGTACGAATCCATGATTCCCGATGTAACGGTGTTCAATACGGCATGGCTCATTGAAAAGGACCTGAGTGAATTCTACGAAAAAGCGGCCGAAAAAGTCGACGGCCCTGGGTCCAAGGCCCTTAAGATGTTGTCTTCATGGGAAAAATCCCATGAGAAATTCTTCAGGGAATTCCGGGACAAACTCACGGAAACCTATTCCAAGATGCCCTGGGGTGGATGATAAAGATCTAGGGCCGGTGCGGCATTGAACGGTTCAGCCTTTGATCAGGGTGTTTCATGAGACACATCTGATTCAGCGGCAAAATGAGACATTAAGATGGCCGGGAGAATATTCATTTAGCGGTTCGCAGTGATTCCGGTATTTTATGAGACACTCTTGTACCACAATTCCGCAAGGGCCGCTTTTCCGCCTTGTCTCCCAATTTCTTTGGTGGCGGTTGAAAAATATCCTAATTACAGTCGGTTATCGTTAATTGATGGGATGCGGTGAAGTTGGCATAAAACATGCTTTAATAAATTTGGAAATGTTTCAATTGTTACGGTATCATAACTTTTTTTTTAGGATTGAAATATCACCAGATGATTTTCATGGTATTTGAAAGGGGGTGTTAATATGGGAGAGTGGAAATGCAAAGAATGCGGATACAATCTGAAGGCGGATACGCCACCGGAAAAATGTCCGTCCTGTAAGAAAAAGTGTGAATTCGTTGATACCACGTGCTACATTCCTGATTGCGGCAATACCGGGCAGGATCCAAGGCTTTGAGCCAAAAAAGGAGGAAGTTTAGATGTCCAAAAGAAAATATCAGGTGAGAGCCGAATGCCCCAATTGTGCCTGCGGTGACGTCAGTTTCTTGGGTCCCGAGAAATTGCGGGAAAAATTCATTGGAGACGAGAAGGAGATTGATATCCTTTGCCCCATGTGCGGGACCAAACACAAAGGGGAAGTCGTTTCCGACGAGGAGTGATCGAGGGAGGTGATGAATGGGAAAAGCACTTGTTGCATATGCCAGTAGATCCGGAGAGACAAAAAGGATTGCCGAATTGATAGCGGAGGGGATTCGAATCGAGGGCTCTGAAGCGTCCGTGGCCAACGTCACCGATGTAAAAAAAGAAGCGGATCTATCAGGGTATGATGCCTATATTTTCGGATCTGCCACTTATCATGGTCAAATGATGCAGGGCATGAAAACAATGCTCTTTCTTGCGGAAAAAACGGGTCTCGAGGGTAAGGTGGGAGGATCCTTCGGTGCTTACGGTTGGAGTGGGGAAGCACCCGGAAGGATTTTTGACACAATGAAGAATATCATGAAAATGGATATGGTCAGTGGCCCTCTGATGCTTAAATCCGCTTTACTTGGCGGCGGCACCCAAATGGCGCAGGGCTACGGCAAGGATATTGCCAAGAAACTCTAAAAATTGATATCTTAATTGACAATTCCAAATGATTAGATGAGGAGAAAACTGAATGGAAAAATATGTTTGTTCCGTGTGTGGATATGTTTATGAGCCTGAAGAAGGCGATCCTGATAACGGTGTGGATGCGGGAACCGCATTTGCAGACCTTCCCGATGATTGGACCTGCCCTGTGTGTGGCGCTGAGAAGAATCAGTTCGAACCGGAGTAGCGGTTCCGGAGAGAATTTCAGATGAACGGGGACAGCATCATAACGAAATGTATTAAATGCGGTGCTAAAAACCGGATTCCCAAGAACCGGATGGGTGAAAGACCGGTGTGCGGAAAATGCAAGACCCCCTTGATTGGGGAGGCGGCCCATGGTAAGCCCATGGATCTCACCGACATGACATTTCAATCGGAAGTTATGAATTTTAAAGGCCCTGTTCTGGTCGATTGCTGGGCCCCGTGGTGCGGACCATGCCGCACCGTGGGGCCCGTGATTGAACAACTGGCATCCGAATATGCGGGGCGCGTCAAAATAACCAAACTGAATGTGGATGAAAACCCGCAAACTGCCTCCAGATACGCCATCAGAAGCATTCCAACGATGCTGTTGTTCAGAAACGGCAATCTGGTGAAAAGTCTTGTGGGCGCGCTTCCCAAAAGAGAGATCGAATCCCATTTGCGTTCGCTTCTGGCCTAAATTATAAATTATCAATTGGAGAATACTATGTCTTTTACATCATTTGAAGAAATCGTTCAGTTTGCAATGGAAAAGGAAAAGGAAGCCGTGGAATTTTACTCAGGCTTGGCAAAGGATGCCATCTTCTCCGGCGCCAAAGAGACCCTTGAGGGTTTTGCCGGTGAGGAACAGAAGCATTACGACATGCTCGCGAATCTTGGCGAGGCCGGGACCGCGCTGGCCGACTATAAATTTGAGTGGATTCCCGATATCAAGCGAAGCAATTATCTGGTGGATGTGGATGAGCCCAAAGACATGGATTATGCGGAATTACTGAGACTCGCTATGAAACGGGAAGAGAAAGCTCTGAAACTTTACAATGAGCTGCTTGAGAAGGCGGACAAAGAGGAGTTGAAAAAGGTTTTCAAAATGCTGTGCCAGGAAGAAGCCAAACACAAACTTTCCCTTGAAACCATGTATGATGATTATATGGCAGAGCAGGGGGACTAACCGCTTTTCTATGATCCATCATGGAATTTTTGAACCCCACGCATTCTGATAAGCGCAAGAAGCCATGTTCCGATTGCTTTCAATGCCAGATGTGCGGTGAAACCAGATGCCGCATTTGCAGAAAGAACGCCCATACATCCTCAACCACCGGGTTGGGGCCGGCGTTTACACATGGTGAATACATGGCATGGAAGAAGAGAAAAGGGAGAAGTGCCGAATGTCAGATTCAGTAATGATTTACACGCTCAGTACTTGTGGCCACTGCAAATCAACCAAAGCTTTGTTGAATGATTGCAAGGTGAAGTATGACTTCACCGATGTCGACCTGCTCCACGGAGAGGAAAGGGCCGCAATACTGGAAGACGTCAAAAAATGGAATCCGAAATGCTCGTTCCCCACGATCATCATCGGCGACAAGGTCATTGTCGGCTACAAGGAAGATGAAATCAAGGAGGCCCTGGGATTATGAGCGAGGTGGAGAAACTCTATGAAATGCTGAAAAAAGTCCAGGAGCCCAAAGGGTATTATTTCAGCAGTGATAGGGAAATGGTTTTTGATTTGATTCAAGGGCTTATCGACAACAAAAACCGCTACGGTTACATGTGTTGCCCTTGCAGGCTCGCTGCCGGAGATCGGGAAAGCGACAAGGATATCATGTGCCCCTGTGTATACAGGGAGGCTGATGTCAAAAAATATGGCAGCTGTTATTGCAACCTGTACGTTTCGAAGGAATGGAATGAGGGAACTATCCCACACGCGTATGTTCCCGAAAGCAGACCGCCTTCCTTCTAACCAGTGTCCGCTGGTTCAAAGAAAGAGATATTGAAAAGGAATTTTGAAATGTTCGTTCTCGGTTTACAGGGTAGTCCGCGAAAAAAGGGGAACACCAGTGTCCTTTTGTCGGCTTTTCTGGATCAGGTTGAAAAGTTGGGAGGACGGTTCAGGGTCCTGGATGCGACGCGAACGGAAATAAAACCTTGCGTGGAATGCGGCACCTGCGAAACAAAAGGATACTGCCCCCTGGATGACGAGATGCAGCCTCTCTATCCGCTTTTGCGAAAGGCTGATCTGGTGGTGCTTGCCACCCCCATCTTCTTCTACGGTGCAACAGCCCAGCTGAAAGCGCTGATAGATCGTTCCCAGGCGTTGTGGTCGAGAAAATATGTTCTTGGTCTGGAGGACCCCGGACGAAAGTGGCGAAAAGGGTTGCTGTTGACGGTGGGTGCCACCAAGGGAAAGAATATTTTTGACGGTGCCATTCTGACGGCGCGATATTTCTTCGATGCCATCGGTGCCGGCTTCGAAGGGACCCTCGGGTACCGGCAAGTGGAAAAGATAGGGGACCTGGAAGCGCATCCCACTGCGCTTAAAGAGGCGAGAGATAGGGCAAGGGAACTGTGCGAGCCGTTCTTGAAGCGAAAGAAGGTTCTCTACCTGTGTCACGAGAACGCCTGCCGCAGCCAGATGGCCGCGGCCTTTACCCGCCAAATGGCCGGAGACCGTTTTGAAGTGGCGAGCGCCGGCAATGAACCGGCAGAGCGTGTGAACCCCCTGATGGAACAGGTGATGGCGGAAAAAGGGATTGACATGGCCTATCTAAAGCCTTCGGCGATCTCAGATCTTCCCGGCGGGTGGCAGCCGGATGAAGTGGCCTCCATGGGGTGTGAAGTTTCATGCCCCGTTTTTCCCGGTGTGAGACCCCAGGATTGGGATTTGCCGGATCCCGCAAATGAATCCATTGACTTCATGCGAAACGTTCGAGATCAGGTGGAAAACCGTGTGAAAGCCTTTGTTACTGAGCAAGCGTGAAAGGTTGAGCCCCCGCTCATTGCAGCGTAACCAGGATGTCAATCATACCGGTCCCCGTTTTTAGATTTCCAAGGGCCTTTCCCACCACTGCGCCGATCATTCTGAGCCGATCCGTTCCCTTCATGGCATGGCCGGGTTCACTGGCGCTGACCAGAAGGTCACCCCTTTCAATGGGGCCGTTTTCCGCACTGACCAGACAGGGAACAATGCCTGCAATAGCCATGGGAATTTCCCCTTTCAGACGGGGATCGTCCGCATCCCACTGTTTTCCCAGAAACCCCGGCTGTGTGGAATAGATTCCGGCCACTCGGGTGCTGTAAGGGACATTGGACAGATCGAAGGTGTGAGTCCCTTCCGGTGCCTTGAGGCTGATTTCCAGCACATTGCCAGGTTGATAGGCATTTTTGCCTTCAAAAGGGATCACGGACTCCGCTAAATCAGCGCCACCACCGTGAAAGGTTCCATCCGCATAAACCTCGCCGGACCTGCTCACGAAGAAACGTCTGTCTTTGTTAGGACTGACGCTGAGGGTTTCCCATGCTTCGATCAGATTCCCCCAATAGGTTTCCACGTATACACCCACCTGAGACGGCGCGGCAGAGGCGGTTTGGTCGGTGTTGACGAAATGACCGGCATGGCCCAGGCTCGAGCTACTGACGCCGTAAATGCCGTAATACTCGCCGGTGCCGTAGATCCCTGAGGTCTTGCCCTCTCCGTAGACCCCGTAGGACTTGCTGCCGTATGTTGCCTTTCCGTATACGCCATAGGCTCCGTCAGGTTCGTCTATGGGGTCACCGTTGGCGATTCCCATAACGCCCGCGGCATAGGAGCCGCTGCCATGGGCGCCATCACAGCAGGCGGAACCGAAAAGGCCCACCGCATAGGAAGGCGGTTTCTCCGGCTTCAGGAAAGAACAACTGTCATTTATGGAACCTGCCAGAGCCGGCTTTCCGCCGAATTGACAGTCAATGGTCACTTTGTCCTGCTGCATCTTGACGCCCTCCGCAAAAGCCGCCAAGGGAAAGAGGTGTATTAAAAGAACCGTTGCCACATGAAGAATGTTTTTGCCGGCCATGGTAACCCTCCTGTCGTGGATGTCCTTGGAATCAAATCGGTTACTTGGTATTTTGATGACCTTCGAAGCAATCTCTGAGTTTTGATCTCAGCCGTTTCCTCACTTCTCCGGGGATTTCATCCTGGGGTCTTTTCTTGCAGAGGGCGATGGTCTTTTTAAGAGTGTCGACGCAGTTCTGACATTCAGGGCAGCCTTTCAAATGTTGCTCAATCACGCGGCATTCATCCGCGCCAAGTTCCCCGTCCAGGTACTCACTTATTTTTTCAAAATTCTTACGGCAGTGTTCATTCATACATTTTTCCCTTCATGGTAGGCGCTGGAGATCTTTTCCCGCAATGCCAGGCGCGCTCGATGAAGACGGGTTTTCACCGATTCGACGCTGATGCCCAGGATTTCTGCGGTTTCTTTGGTACTGAACCCTTCCATGTCCCTCAGATTGAACACCAGCCGATATTTGTGGGGAAGGCTTTCTATTGAACGGTCGATGATCGCCTTCATTTCCGCCTGGAGTACTTTATGAGAGGGGTCATCGGACCCGTCGGGGATGTTGTAGGTTCCCGAGGTGCCGTCTTTGTTTTCAAAGGATGTTTCGAGAGAAAGCTCCCGATCCGGTTCGCATTTCTTCTTTCGCCGTTTTCGAAGGCAGGCGGTTGAGGCCAGCTTGAAGAGCCAGTTCTTCAGTTTTGTCTCTTCTCTAAAGGACTTTAAATACTTGTAGGCATTTAAAAAAGTGTCCTGGGTAATATCTTCCGCATCCTGAAGCTGTCCGCACATCTTGAGACCGAAGTTGAAGATTCGATTCTCGTATCGATCCACGATGGCTTCCATGGCATCCATGGATCCTTCCTTGAATTGCGTGATCAGATGGTGATCCGTCAGTTCGGTTCCTGAGTCTGACAAAATGGCCTGTCTCAACTTTCTGCAACAAAGGTTTCTAAGATCGATACCACCGTATTTGAGAGGGCGGCGTCACCTCGAGAGCTTTTAGGGTATCAGGCCAGAGGCGGCGGGGCCGCCGGCAGTTCGCCACGTTCCACGGCCTTCCGCGCTGATTTCACCGGTATGATGGTTTCGCAGGGAACCCCCACCTGACACAACCCGCACCCATACCCTTCGAACTTATAGGTTTTCCGAACATATTCTCGGGAGCGCACCAGATGCATGCGGCATTTTTCCTTGTCGTGACCGGCTTCGGTGATGGCCCGTGCCGGGCATCGGTCGATGCATTTTCCGCAGGTCCCCTCGGCGTAATAGAGGCAATAGGCCTGATGATCCGCATAGGGCCTGGCTGTGGGTTCGATGGCGATCCTGGCGATGACGGATCCGGCCCGCATGGCCTTTCCTCTTTGGGTGATCAGTCCGTCACAGAGACCGAACGTTCCGAGACCCGCCGCATGGGCCGCATGCCGTTCAGACCAGGAGGAAGCATATGAAAACCGTTGTGATTTGACCACGGTCCAGTTGGAAACCAGCATGGGCGGGACCGCCCCGTGACCGGCATCCGTGAGGCGTTGCGCCACATGCTGCCGCAGTGCGACGTTGAAAGCCTCGCCGTAAACCCTGATTCTGGCCCATGGTTCCGCCGGATAGGTGCTGTTTCGCCGGTTGGCGTGCCGCACGATCTTTCGTTGGGGCAGAATCCATGAAATGACGGTCAATTCTTCGGGGCCGGCGGTTTCCCCGGGGCAGTGCTGTTTGAAGACCTCCCAGGGGGTCCAGTGAAAAGCCCCGATATATTCCTTGTACTGCTGCCAGATAGGATCAGCGCCTGACGCAAAGCCCACCAGTGCATCATCCCAGGCCGCTTCACCGGAGTTGTCTTCCATGGTGTTTTTGGGTGATGAAGCGATGAAAGTGCGTATGATATCCCTGATCCACTCACCTTTGTCTTTCGACATTTCTTCCTTGTCCATTACTGAACCCCCGGAACATTTGTTCAAAATTCTGATCGATACGGCAGTCTACAGGATGACGGTCTGCGCCTGCAACCCAAAATGTGGTTTTCCAGGGAGGCGCTTTCTGTGAGCATGGAAAGGAATCCTGTTACATTTCTGTATGACAAATGCTGCTAGTTCAACAATTTTGTCGGAATTTGCCAAGGCCAGACAAGCCAGGAAATGGCATAATGCTTTGTATTATATGATTAAATTGGCATTTTCCCTTATGGCACACCCTTTGCGTTGTAAAAATGGAATCAAATTCGCAAAAAAATAACCCAAGGAGGAGATAACATGAGTGAATTAAAAACACCAGCAGAGGTGCTGGATTTCGTCAAAGAGGAAAAGATTGAAGTCATTGACCTGCGGTTCATGGATTTCCCCGGCTTATGGCAGCACTTCTCCATTCCAGCCAGGGAATTGGATGAAGGCGCCTTCGACGGAGGGCTAGGGTTTGACGGATCGAGTATCCGCGGATGGCAGGCCATCAATGAGTCTGACATGCTTGTGAAACCGGTTCCTGAAACAGCGTTTGTGGATCCGTTTTTCGCTGCAAAAACGCTGGTTCTGATCTGCAACATCTGCGATCCCGTTACCGGCGAAGATTATACCAGGGATCCCAGGAACATTGCCCGTAAGGCGGAAAGCTACATCATAAGCTCAGGCATGGCCGACATCGCCTACTATGGTCCGGAGGCGGAATTCTTCATCTTCGATGATATCCGGTTCGATCAGAATGAACATGAAGGCTATTATTTCATCGATTCCGTGGAAGGCCGCTGGAATACGGGCCGCAAAGAAGAGCCGAACCTTGGGTACAAACCGCGATATAAAGAAGGGTATTTTCCGGTTCCCCCCACGGACAGCATGCAGGATATCCGAAGCGAAATGATGTTGACCATGGAAAAGATGGGCATTCTCATTGAAGCCCAGCATCATGAGGTGGCCTCCGGCGGACAGGCGGAAATAGACATGCGCTTTTCTCCGCTCGTGGAAATGGCGGACAAACTCCTCATGTACAAATATGTCATTAAGAACACCGCTCGAAAGTATGGTAAAACCGTAACGTTCATGCCCAAACCGCTGTTTAACGATAACGGTACGGGGATGCACACCCACCTGTCTCTGTGGAAAGGGGGCGAAAACCTTTTCGCCGGGGATGGATATGCGGGGCTCTCGGAAATGGCCATGTACGCCATTGGTGGGCTTTTGAAACATGCTCCTGCGCTGCTGGGTTTTACGAACCCCACCACAAACAGCTATAAACGCTTGGTTCCCGGATTCGAAGCCCCGGTAAATCTGGCCTATTCCAGCCGAAACCGTAGCGCCGCGGTCCGAATTCCCATGTATTCTCCCTCGGCGAAGGCCAAACGCGTTGAATTCCGGTGCCCTGATCCGAGCTGTAACCCATATCTGGCCTTCTCCGCTATGTTGATGGCCGCCATTGACGGCATTCAGAACAAAATTGACCCGGGAGAGCCCCTGGACAAAGACATTTACGATCTGCCACCGGAAGAGTTGGCGGAAGTGCCAACCACCCCGGGCTCCCTCAGGGAGTCGCTGATGGCCTTAGAAGCAGACCACGATTTCCTGCTAAAAGGGGACGTGTTCACCTCTGACGTTATTGAAACCTGGATTTCGTATAAAATGGAAAACGAAGTACAGGCCCTGGACCTGCGCCCCCATCCTTGGGAGTTTGCACTGTACTACGATATTTAGACAATCCGTTAAGAAAAGGTATGTTAAAAGGGCTTCTCCTGAGGAAGCCCTTTTTTTTCGCATATTCCAGCTCTTTCGAAAAAGGCTTTTTACGATTTCCTAAAAAAGGAAGTTTGCCATGCTGTTGCTGACGCGCTAGTATGGTTTAAAACCACTTTCAACCGAGCAAGAGAAAAAACAAAAAAGACACAATCAACCGTCCGGTGAGGAGATCCTTTGAAGCCGAGTCTTGAGACACTGCGTTCCGCCAGCCCCGATGTTGACGAAAAATTCTTGGAAATGCACCTATCACGGCTGGATGAGCAGTACTTCAGAAGTTTTGAAAGAAGAGAGCTCTCCACCCATGTTGAAGGCCTTTTCCGGTTGTCAGATGAACATCCCGTTGAAGTTCTGTTGAACAGAAAACGCGACGGCACGGTGTCTTGCACGGTGCTGGCCTTTGATTATCCATACCTCTTCTCATTGATTACCGGCACCCTGGCGGGACTTGGTTTTAACATCGTATCAGGTGACGTATTTACATACAAGCGTGTCTCGGAAAGTCATTCCAGGCAGAATCGTCGAAGACGAATACTCCGCCTTTCCCCCAGCGCCCACGCGGCATTGCGGCGCCGCATCATCGATCATTTCTCAGGGGTCGTGAAAACCTCACTTCCCTATGAAACATGGGCGGAAACACTCCGTCAAGAAATGGCGAAAATCATCGCCTTACTCCACAATGGAGCGGTGGAGACCACCACGGCGGCAAGACATCGTGTGACGGAGATGGTGGTTGCACACTTGGCCAAAGTCGATTTTGAGTTCAGTCCATTTCTGTCTCCGGTAACCGTTGAAATAGACAATGAAAGCGGTCTTTTCACCCGTTTGAAGATCCTATCCACGGATACCCCCGCGTTTTTGTACGCACTGACCAACGCATTGTCGTTTCAGCAGATATCGGTAGAACATGTCAGAATACGCACCATCGGCAAACGGGTCATGGACGAAATCGATATCGTAGACAAAAAGGGGAAGAAGATAGAGGATCCGAAAATCTTAAACAACGTCAAACTCTCCGTGCTACTCACAAAGCAATTCACTTATTTTCTGAAAAACGCTCCTGCCCCTTTTGATGCCTTAACGCGGTTCGAGTATCTCGTGGGCGATGTGCTGGAACTCCCGGAAAAGGGCCAGTGGCTTGAATTGCTCTCCAATCCTCACGCACTGGACGAGTTGGCCCAGTTGCTTGGCGCCAGTGATTTTTTGTGGGAGGATTTCATCCGTTCCCAATACGAGACCCTCCTCCCCATGCTTCATCCCATGCTCAAGGGGCGTCGTTTCAGCGAGCCGTCAGATGGGCTTCTGACCAAATTGTCGGGCCATTTAGCGGATGCTTCCACTTTTGTTGAGAAGCGAAAGCGCCTGAATGCCTTTAAGGACCGGGAGGTCTTTTTGATCGATCTGGACCATATCCTAAATCCCGGCACCGGTTTACAGACCCTGTCCAAAAGACTTGTCAAGTTGGCGGAACATGTTGTGAGTGCGGCAGCCAACTTGGCATACCAAGATCTTGTGGGACGATTCGGGAAACCCAGAACAGCGGCAGGTATTGAAGCAAAATTCGCCGTGTTCGGCCTGGGGAAACTGGGTGGGGCTGCCATGGGATACGCTTCAGATATCGAACTCCTTTTGGTGTATAGTGATAACGGTGCAACGGACGGGAAAAATTCCATTGGTAATTCGGAGTTCTATGATCACCTCGTGAAGGGTCTTACGCAAAACATACAAACCAAGCGTGAGGGGATTTTTTCAGTCGATTTGAGATTGCGCCCCCATGGAAAGAACGGACCCTTGGCCTGCAGCCTTGAAAACTTCTGCCGCTATTATGCCAAGGATGGTGGTTCCCATTCCTACGAACGGTTGGCGCTTGTGCGTCTCAGGGCCATTTGCGGGGATGCCGATCTGGGTCGACGCTTGGAAAGAATCCGTGATGAACTGGTGTATGCATCAAAGAGTATCGATCTTCATGAACTGTATCAATTGAGAGAAAAGCAGTTTTCAAAGAAAACAACGGGGAATACCTACAATGCCAAATTCAGCCCAGGTGCGCTTGTGGATCTTGAATATGCCATTCAAATCCTACAGGTCATGCACGGAGAGCACAATGCTGAATTGAGAACACCCATAACCCACGATGCCCTTGTGGCATTGTCCGGTCTGGGCGTTATGACGGAGGAACAGGCTTTACAGCTCAATGCCGCCTATGACTTTTTCAGACGACTCATTAACGCAATGAGAATGGTCCGGGGGTCGGCCAAAGACCTTTTTCTTCCTGATGGCAAATCAGAAGAATATACACATCTTGCAAGGCGCATGGGCTATTTGCGGGGCGAGGCCCTCTCGCCGGCACGTCGGCTTCGCCTAGATTTAGAGATGCATATGGCAGCGGTCCGTGCATTCGTTGAAAGGTATTTTGGCCGGGATTCCCTGCCAGGCCCGGCCACGGGAACCGTTGCGGATCTGGTTCTGTCAAAGGATCCGCCCAAAGCGCTTTGTGAACAAATCCTATCCCGGGCAGGCTTTAGCAATCCTTCCAGGGCTTTTGTGAATCTTGAGAGCCTTAGAGGGGACGAATCCCGACGCCAGTTGTTTGCCAGGCTTGGATTGCTGGCCTTTGATATCCTGTCGAGGACACCGGATCCTGACATGGCCTTGAATAATTGGGAACGGTACATGAGGGCACTACCCAGCGCTGAGTCCCACTATAACATGCTTTTGTCCCAGCCCATGCGGCTGGACATGTTGCTTAAGATTTTCGCCAGCAGTCAGTTTCTGGCCGACACTCTGGTGAAACACCCGGGCTTCCTGGATTGGATCATGATTCCCCAAAACCTCCAACAAATCTGCAAACGGCAGAATCTGGAACAGGAACTAAGAATGGCTTCCCAGAGCTGCGAGATCTTGGAGGAATGGCGGAACAAGATTCGTCGGTTCCGCAGACGTGAGATGCTGCGCATCGGTACGCGGGATATGTGCCTGGGGGTTGGAACGGAAGAAATCATGCTGGAGCTCTCTACATTGGCGGAGGCGATCACCCAAGTTGCCCTTGAACGGGTGCTGGCAGAGAGTCAAGAAAACCACGGGGACAACTTAATTGAAGACTTCTGTGTGATGGCTTTTGGCAAGCTGGGAGGATCTGAACTCAACTACAGCTCGGACATCGACTTGATGGGACTCCAGACCATATCCCCCGGTGACAGCGTGGGGGCTAGAAAAGGGGAGGCGTGCGCGGGGATCATTGAAAAGCTGCGCGCCGATCTCTCCTCCCACACCCACGAAGGGCACGCATATCGTGTGGATCTTCGTCTCAGGCCCTATGGATCGCAGGGCTCCCTGGTGCCTTCTTTTCAGGCCCTCATAGGGTACTACAAGAATGTTGCGTCGCTCTGGGAAATACAGGCGGCTATAAAAATGCGGCCCATCGCCGGGAACCTTCGGATAGGGTATCAATTCCTGGAGCAGATACAGCCCATTATCATGCAAAACCGGAAGCGGGAAGATATTGTGGGTTCCATTGAAAGAATGCGGCAATCAGCCATCAGAAAATCCTTGCCCGGCCTTTCCCGGGGCGTGGATGTGAAAACCGGTACGGGAGGGTTGCGTGACGTGGAATTCCTGGTTCAAGGCCTGCAATTAATTCACGGGCCGCAGGATCACCACCTACTTACCGGCAACACCCTGTCTGCCCTGGACCGACTCAGAGATGCGGAGATACTCCCCGATATAATCGCCACGCAATTAAGGGAAGACTACCTGTTTTTGCGAAGGGTGGAACACCACCTCCAAATACTGGAGGATCGTCAGGTCCATGCACTGCCAAGATCATCCGATGAACTGGCGTCGCTGGCCAAGAGGGTGCTTGGCTTTGACGCGACCGCCAATACCTTTAAAGAAGCATTGGACCATGCCTTTGTTCGAATAAGAGACGCCTATACAAGCTATCTTCTGGCGGGGAACAGCCGCTAAAGGGCCTCGTTTCCTGATTCCCCGGTACGAATGCGGATGACCTCTTCCACGGGAATGATGAAGATTTTTCCGTCTCCGATCTCTCCGGTACGGGCATGATCCTGAATGATCCGCACAATGTCGGGTATAATCTCATCGTCTGCCACGATTTCGATTTTGGTTTTGGCAACGAAGTCCACCTGATATTCGGCGCCTCGATAGACTTCCTTATGGCCCCTTTGGCGCCCGAACCCTTTGACTTCGGAAATGGTCATCCCTTTAATTCCCAAGCCTGAAAGGCTCTGTTTGACTTCGTCCAGCTTATAGGGTTTTATAATCGCTTCGATCTTCTTCATTGGCGTTCCCCCTTGGATTCCTGTTTTAGAAGAATATAGCTTATGCCGAAAATATAGGCAACGGTTACCAGAAATCGTGTTGCATCAAGTCCCGGCACTCCGCCGACCCCATGGATGCCCACCACCTCCAGGCTTTCGTCATAGCCGGATCGGAGATTTAGTGCCTTATTTCCTAAAACCCTGTAACAAAAAACAAGAAAATTATGCTGCGATTTTAATAAGTTGTTCAGTTGAGGCGGCCAAAAAGGCGTTCAG
>JANQDY010000239.1 GCA_028278625.1 Thermodesulfobacteriota bacterium | reverse complement strand
GTACCGAACCCCTTTTCCGGCCTCAACCAACCCCTGGCAAGTGTCGGCACCGGCCTCTTTCATGGCCTGTTTCAGGGCATCAATGGCCGACAACAGGGCATTGCCTGACATATAGGTGGTCCGGCTACCCGATGCTGCGCTGGAATCGGGTGTTCGATCGGTGTCCTTTGTAACGAGACGGATTTTTTCTGTAGATATTCCCGAGCCATTGGCAGCCAGCTGTGTCAGCATGGCGTCATTGCCTTCTCCCGGATCTGCCACGGAACCGAAAACGGTGATGCCGCCGTCGGGGTTCAGTTCCACGGCCACCGTTGAGGTATCTGCAGGCCCCGCCTTCCCAATGCCGAAGCTTCCACCCGCGATACCGACCCCTCGTCTCTTCCTTCCTTTCTTAAACGCTGCCGCATCGGCCAAAGCCCTCTTATAATGAGGTCTTATGGCCTCAAGACAGCCGGGAAAGGGCCACTCGTCCACCACCTGCCCCGTGGAGGTGGATTGCCCGGGCATTAGTGTATTTTGGAGTCGGAATTCCAAAGGGTCTTTTCCCAGTTTCTGGGCCAAGAGATCCACGGCCGATTCCAGAGCGAAATTCACCTGCGGTGGCCCTGCGCCCCGGGCCGCCCCGCCCCAGGCGTTGTTGGTATAGACCAGTTTGCCCACAGCCTTCACATGGGGAATGTGATAACATCCGCTGAGCATCTGAAGGACCCGAAGAACGATGACATTGCCCCAGGAGGTATAAGCCCCGTTCTCCAGGGTGTAGTCCACTTCCAGACCGGTCAGGTATCCTTTCTCGTCCGCCCCCAATCGCAGATGACAGGTCACGGGATGGCGTTTGGTGGTCATCCACATGGATTCCTTCAAACTCGGTACATAGCGCACAGGACACCCAAAATGAAGGGCCGCGGCGCCTGCCAGGGCCTCTGAGGTGATGTCCAACTTGATTCCGAACTGGCCGCCGGAAAAGGCCTCTTCATAACGGATCTTTTTCCAGCCCAGGGCCTCCTTAAGCACTGTTTTGTGGTGGTGGATATTGATGCCCCTCCCCACTACCACCAAGGTAACATTATCCGCTTCTCCCTCCAGAAAGGCGGCACTCACCTCCGGCTCCAGTGGGGCCTGGTGGACCTGCTGGGTACTGAAGTCCTCCTCCACCATCGCAAAGGAATCCTTGAGCGCTTCGGCCGCATCCCCTTTGATTTGAGACTGTTGATGGCAGAGATTCGGCTTTCCCTCGTGTACGAGAAGCGCATCTTCGGCCAGGGCCTCATCCAGGGTCTTTACCGCAGGCAGCACCTTGTAGGAGACCGCCACGGCCTTGGCTCCGGCCTCGGCCTCCTCTCTGCTGTTTGCCACCACCAAGGCCACGGGATCGCCGATGACTTGAACCTTTTTGTCACAGAGGACCTGCTGGTCATCCACCAGGTACTTTATCCGGTTGGTCCCTTTGATGTCCTTTGCAGTCATGACGCCTACCACTCCCGGAGCCTTTAGTGCGGATCCGACGTCAATGGACTTGATGAGGGCATGATCATGGGGACTTCTCGTCACAGCCAAGTGGAGGGCACCTTCCAAAGGTATGTCAGCGGTAAACTGGGCGGTTCCACAGGCCCGCAGATAGGCGGTGGGACGCGTCACGGACACACCGATGATCCCTTTTGTAAGATCCGGCCTTACGTGCTCAGGAGTTATTTCTCCCTTCAGGAATCGCCCACCCAGTTTGACCGCAGAGATGATCTTTCCGTAACCGGTGCATCGGCACAAGTTGCGGCTTAGCGCTTTCTTGATCTCCTCATCCATTGGATCTGGGTTCGTGTCCAAGAGCGCCTTTGCGGCCATGATCATCCCAGGTGTGCAGTAGCCACACTGAACAGCACCGGCCAAAACAAAGGCCTCTTGAAGAGGATGAGGCTTTTCAGGCGTACCCAGGCCTTCAATGGTGATGACCTTTGCGCCATCAAGATCCTTAGCCTTTTTTCTGCACGACCTGGTCGCTTTGCCGTTGACAATCACCGTGCAGGCACCACACTGTCCTTTGCGGTCGCACGACTGCTTGGTTCCTGTCAGCCGCAGTTCTTCCCGCAACAAATCCAAAAGGACCGTTTTCCTTTGGACGATCAACTCCCGCCAGATTCCGTTTACACATAGATTGATTTTTCTCATGTCCTCACCTCTTTCCATTTATTTCTCAGCCTGTTTCTCTTAATTCCGGATCCTTGCGTGGTTTTGCACTATATATGACAATAAACTAGCAATTAATATTTCATATATGGATAATCAATGATGTTTTTTTTGTCAAGCCCCTTTTTTCAGCGATGTTTCTTTTTATTAGAAGCTGAACTCTTGAAACACGAATCGAATATTTTCCTTGAATCCCCAGGTGCTCTCATTTATTCTGATAGGATTTCAACACACAGAGTAGAGTTTTATCCAGCTTCGAGGACGCCTCACATGATGCAACTAGAATTTATTGAAGCCCGTGACCTGCCAGACGCATGGTTTCAGTGCGTTTATCAGATTCTGGAAAAGGGGAACCAGTATGTGATTGACCGGGGCAGTTTTAAAGGCCAGAAACGGCTCGAATTCGATTATATCACCATCCATATCAAATACCCGGGACAGCGGCCCCTGCTCCCTGAAATTCCGCCTTCCTTAGGGATTCCCAATCCAGTGGCCGATGGATACATCGAGGAATATCTGCCGTATCTGATGACATCGGCGAAGCAGCCGGGTGAGGATTATACTTATGGCCAATACCTTGAGCCGCAGATCGCCGAGGTTATCCGCATGTACCGGGAAGATGGTTTCGGCACCAATCAGGCATACATGAGCGTGGGGGATCCCCAGGCCATTCACCTGGTGGATCCTCCCTGTCTGAGAGGAATTGACACCCGAATAAAGGAGGGAAAGCTGCATTTTGTCGTCTATTTCAGAAGCTGGGATCTTTGGAACGGTCTGCCCGCCAATCTGGGGGCCATCCAGCTCCTGAAAGAGTATATGGCATCCTCCATCGGTGTTTCTGACGGTGAAATCATCGCCGCCAGTAAAGGCCTTCATCTTTACGATTACGTTTGGGAACTGGCCCAGCTCAGGACTTGCAAAGCCGACGCCATAAAGACCGCTCAGCCCAGCCCATGAGCCGCATTGATCTTAAAGGATTGAGCGCGGCCGAAATGGAAAAATGGGCCGTGGAAAACGGCCTTGAAGCGTATCGGGGACGTCAAATCCGGCACTGGATACTGACGCGGTTCGTGGAGTCCTTTGATGAAATGGGGAATCTGCCCAAGAAGCTGCGCTCCCTTCTGAAGGAGAAAGCCCGCCCCTCCTCCCTTCGTGAGATAAAAGCCCTTAAATCCGAGGATGGTACGCAAAAGCTCCTTTATGGGCTGCGCGACGGGCACACCATCGAAACCGTTCTAATACCGGAGCGGGACCATGAAACACTCTGTATTTCTTCACAGGCAGGCTGTGCCATGGGCTGCGTTTTCTGCGCAACGGGAAGACAGGGATTCATCAGGAACCTCACACCCGGGGAAATCATTGAACAGGTGATTCGGGCGAAACGGTCCGCGGAATTCCCGGATCGTCTAAAGAACATTGTGCTGATGGGAATGGGAGAACCCCTTGCCAATTATGCCGCGGTCATCAAGGCCCTTCGAAATATCATCGACCCGGACGGCATGAATTTCTCTCACCGAAGGGTCACCCTCTCCACTTGTGGTCTGGTTCCTGAAATCAACCGGCTGGCCCGTGACATCACCGTAAATCTGGCAGTATCTTTAAACGGTGCGGATAACGACACCCGAAGCCGCCTCATGCCCATCAACCGCAAGTATCCCCTGGAACGTTTGATGGAGGCCTGCAGAGCATTTCCTTTGCCCAACCGGCGGATGATCACCTTTGAGTACATTCTGATAGCGGGCGAAAATGACCGGGACCGGGACGCCCAAGATCTTTGCCGGCTCCTTAGGGGATTAAGGGCAAAGATCAACCTGATCCAGCTCAATGCGGATCGTGACTCACCCTTTTCGCCGCCTAGAATGGAGCAGGCTCTTCGTTTTCAGAAGATACTCACGGACGAACATTTCACTGCCATTATTCGCAAAAGCAAAGGCCGGGATATTCTGGCAGCCTGTGGTCAGCTTAGAGGCTCCCGCGAATCAGAATTCAGTTGACTTTCCCCGAAATTTTGTGATAGGAACCCCACGGGTTGTTTACAGGAATGAATACTCGGGAAAAGTGCCGGTGGTCCGAAGCCATGGATGAAGACCTGAAAAAGCAGATCAAGAATCTGGGTTTTATCAGCACCGTCGGCATGGCAATGGCCCTTTCCATTGCGCTGGGAGCTTTAATCGGATTTTACCTGGACAAGTATTTTGACACCAAACCCTGGCTTTTCTTTGTTTTCCTTGGCTTTGGGATTGCTGCCGCGTTCAGGAATCTGTATATCCTCTACAACAAAGCAAAGAACATGTAATGATCGGCAAGAGCCTCAAGGATATCAAAACATATAACTGGTTGTTTCTGCTCATCGTGGGTGCCCTGAGTGGCATTTTCATGACCGTTCAATTCACCCTGGGCGTCATTCTGGGTGGGCTGATCATTATTGCCAACTTCAGTCTTCTTCACCATACCATGCGCAAAGCTTTCTCGGATCAGGGTGTCATGAGAGGCAAGAAAATGGCGTTGATTGCCAAATTCTATTTTAGGCTTGCCATTATGGGCCTGATCATCTATATCCTTATCACCAACGGTTGGGTGAATCCTCTGGGCTTGGCCGTCGGTCTATCTATCGTTGTGCTCAGCATCCTGAATTTCGGGATTCGGGCTCTTTGGAGAACATCTTCGCGGGAGGCAGTATAATTTATGGAGCATCCGATTTTTTTCATTGACGCAATTCTGTCGGCCATGGGGTTTTCAGATTTTGCCCATCATTATTCCCATGTGACCTACACCTGGTTCACCATGCTGATTCTGATCCTGAGCGCCTTTTTTCTGGCCAGGAAAGTAAAGCTGGTTCCCGAAGGTGGACAGAACTTTTTTGAAGTCGTTGTAAAAGGCCTGGAAGACTTCATGGTGGATATTACCGGACCCGAGGGGCGGTTTTTCTTTCCCTTTATCGCCACCATATTCCTTTTCGTTCTGGTTAGTAACCTCATCGGTTTAATACCCGGGTTCTTTTCGCCCACTGCCAATCTGAACACGACCCTGGCACTGGCGCTCTGTACTTTTATTTATACCCATATTATCGGCATCAAATTCCACGGCGCCAAATATATCAAACACTTCTGCGGTCCTGTTTGGTGGCTCATTCCCCTGATGTTTCCCATCGAATTGATCGGCCATTTTGCGCGGATCATGAGCCTGAGTGTGCGGCTCTTTGGAAACATCTTCGGTAAGGAAATGGTGCTGGCCATCCTGTTCGGCCTGGCCGGACTCTATCTTGCGCCGCTGCCCATCATGTTCCTGGGTATTCTCGTATGCTTTATTCAGGCACTGGTATTCATGCTGCTTGCCACCATGTACTTCGTCGGCGCCATGGAGCACGCTCACTGATTTAGAGAATCTGTTAAAAAGAATAAGACCCTTCCTTTTGAAGGGTTCCTAAAGTTTATGGAAGAAGGCCATAAAAAATTCTAAGGAAAGGAGGTCCATTATGAACAAGAAGACGCTAATTGGTATTTTCGCGGCAGTCATGGTGATTGCTTCAGCTTCCATGGCATTTGCGGCGGAAGATGCCGCTGTCAAGGCCGCGGGTCTCTGGGTATTCTTCGGAATCGCCATCGCCTGTGGAATCGGCATCGGAATGGCGGCGCTGGGTACCGGTATCGGTATGGGTAACGCTATTAACGGCGCCCTTCAGGGAACAGCAAGAAATCCGGAAGCGGGCGGAAAAATCATGACCACCATGATCATCGGTTTGGCTCTGATCGAATCCCTTTGTATTTACGCTCTGGTTATCTGCTTTATTCTCGTTTTCAAGATTCCGGACCTGGGAGGCATGCACGAACTCATCGTTAAGTCCTTGGGCGGTTGATCAAAAACCTGTAGAAAAAGGAGGGCCCCGCCTTGCCGTTGGGCTCTCTTTTTTTCCGTCCCATGTGCATTATTTCACAATAGATTTTTCATTATCGGGTTGAATCCCCATGTTCAAGGAATCCAAAATACCCAATCCCACCATCAAACGGCTGGCCGTCTATTCCAGACCCCTCGAAATCCTTCTTGAGAGCGGTCCACCGGTTATTTCATCCAAGAAGCTGGCGGGGCTCTGCGGCGTAAACCCCGCGCAGGTCAGAAAGGATCTCGCATATTTCGGCGAGTTCGGTATCAGGGGCGTCGGATATGATGTTCGGGATTTACTGAATGCCATAAAAGGAATTCTGGCAACGGATCGTCAGTGGGCGCTCTGCATTGTGGGCATGGGACACTTGGGGAGCAGCCTGGTGCAGAGTGACAATTTCAGAAGACGCGGCTATATCGTAAAGGCCGCTTTCGATTCCGATGCCAGAAAAGTGGGCAACAAACTCTCATGGGGTTTGACCATCCAGTCTGCTTCAACCATTACAAAGAGCGTGCAGGACTTGGGCGTTGAAATAGGCCTCATTACAACCCCTCCCCACGAAGCTCAGCGCGTTGCCCATCTCCTTCAGGAAGGCGGCGTTCGTGCTATTTTAAACTTCACCACCATCCAGATCCGCACCCGAAAAGAATGCATCGTGGAAAACGTTGACCTTTCCGTAAAGTTTGAAAACCTGGTGTACCATCTGGAACAGCTGGACAAAATGGGAGGGGGCACCTGAGTGTGACGCTTCACCCTGTCCTCTGGTTTGTCTCCATGCTTTTGAGGACTTCGGCCTGCACCGTATCCCATATGACCCGTTTCATTTCAAGATACTCGTCAGAAAGTTGAACGGATACGTCTCTGGGTCGCGGCAGCCCGTTGTGAATATCCTGGGCAATACGCCCCGGCCGTGCGGTCATGATGACGATTCGTGACGATAGCATGAGTGCCTCGTCGATGGAATGGGTGATAAAGATGACGGTCTTGCGCTGTTTTTCGTAGATATGGATCAGCTGCTCTTGAAGGATCTGCCGCGTCATGGCATCAAGGGCGGCAAAGGGTTCATCCAGCAGCATGACCTCCGGATCATTGGCAAGGGCCCGAGCGATGGAAACCCGCTGCTTCATTCCACCGGACAAGGCATTGGGGTAACTCTTCTCAAACCCCGTAAGCCCCACCATTTCGATGTAGTCTTTAGCAATGCCCCGCCGTTCTTTCTTGGGAATCCCTTTCATTTTCAAACCGAATGCAACGTTATCAGCCACGGTCTTCCATGGGAAGAGTGCGTACTGCTGAAATATCATGCCACACCTGGGATTGATCCCCTGCACTTTTGTCCCGTTCAAGAGAATATGCCCTTCTGTTGGGGGTATGAAACCGGCAATGAGGTTTAGGAGGGTGGTTTTTCCGCAGCCGGAAGCCCCCACGATCACCACGAACTCCCCCTCTAAAATATCAAGGGATATTTCCTTCAGAGCCACAATCGACGATTTTCCGCTTGAAAATTCCCTGGTCACCCGTTCGATTCGGATCTTGGGTTTTCCCCCTACGGTATCCAAGGCAAAACTCTCCGCTCAAAGGCCCTGAAAATGAAGTCAATCACCATCACCGTAAGGCTGATCAACACCATACCCAGAATAACCGTGTCGGTTTGGAAATACTCCTTTCCGTTCATGATCATAAAACCGAGGCCGTTTCGAGCCGCCACCAGTTCCGCTGCAATAACGCATGTCCATGCAATCCCCAACATGACCTTGAGACCGGCGATGATCTGCGGAAGAGCCCCCGGAAGAATTACCTCCTTGATCAGATCCTTGCGTTTGGCCCCGAGGTTTTGAGCGGCCTTGATCAGAACCGGGTCCACGTTCTTCGTGGCTTCGATTACGTACAAGAGTGACGGGGCAAAAGATCCCATGAAAACGATGGAATACTTCTGTGTTTCAGTAATCCCCAGCCACAGAAGCGATAATGGAATCCAGCTCATGGAAGGGAGGGGCCGCAAAAGGGAGATAATGGGGTCAAAAATCGCCATGAAAAAGGGGGATGTCCCCAGAAAGATGCCAAAGGGAATCGCCAGCATACCCGCCAATATGAAACCGACCATCACCCGCCGGCCCGATGCCAGAACATGTTCGAAAAAAGAGCCCTGGTCGATCATTTTAGCGGCTCTTGAAAGGACCTGAGAAGGAGAAGGGAGAAAAATGGGCTCAATGAGTCCCATTTTGCAGACCGCCTCCCACAACAAAATCACCGCACAAAAAGAGCCGAGACTCACCAAAATCTGCCATTTTTTCCGGCCGGATGTCATTTCCATAACAACACCATTTTCCGTCTAGGGAAGCAGATCCGTATTAACCCACTTCCTGACAGGGGGTGATCGATCGATCTGACCGTTTTCATAAAGAAAATCGGCCAACCGTTGAAGACCGGTCACAAAGGAACCGGGATCTACCATCAGTTTCTTCTGCTGGTTCAATGGATACCACGTGATGTCTTTGAGCACTTCCATCTGTTTCTTGAGATCCAGCTTTGTGAGTTCAATCAGCATCCGGGCACAAGTTTCGGGATTGTTTTTCAAAAGAGAAACACTCTCAAAATAGCCTTCCAAGAACGCCTTGGTGGTCTTGGGATAATCCTTTGAAAACCCGTTTCTCACCACCAGCACATCGGGGCCCGGCCCCAGGCCGAATGCCTTGAACAGACTGAACTGTGTATCATCCAGCAGTAAGTGGGCACCTTTCATGGCCAGCAGTCTGTTGAACACCGGGGTCCACGCAGCACAAGCATCCACCTCACCTGATTTGAACGCAGCGGGCATTTCGGAGACTTTCAGATTGATCAGATGGATGTCCCGTTTGGGATCAATTCCCGCTTCTTTCAGAACGTCCAGAACCAGCACATGGGCACTGGAGGCAAAGGAAACGGCCAGTTTCTTACCTTTTAAGTCTTTTATCCTTTTGATGTCTTGGGCTGCAATAATCCCTTCAACGGTTGCATAGGAGTCCTGTGTACCGATAAGGGAAAATCGTTTTACACCCGCTGCCATCAAAGCGATGGCGGAAATGGAGCCGGTGGAGGCAAAATCAAGATCTCCCGCAACCAGAGAACCCATTCTGCCGGAGGATGCGTAGAATTGCTGGAACGTTACTTCAAGCCCTTTTTCTTTAAAAATCCCCTTTTTGATTCCCACCCATACGGGATAATGACCCAGCCAGCTGGACCCGCCGTAAACCACCCCTTTCCGCTCCAAACCCTCATCGGCCATTGTTTTAACGGGCAGGAGAAGGATTCCACCGATAAAAAGCACTAAACCGAAACAAACGATCCCATTTAGTTTGGAAAAAGACCTGTTACCCATTTTTTTACTCCTTTCTTCACGATGGCCCCATCTTCAAAACTTTTTTCAAGAACTGACCCGTATAGGATTTCTCATTTTCCGAAATCTCTTCGGGTGTCCCCAACGCCACCAACTCCCCTCCCCTTGAGCCACCCTCGGGCCCCAGGTCAATGATGTGGTCCGCACCCTTGACCACATCCAGGTTATGTTCAATCACCACGACCGTGTTCTTCTTGTCCACCAGTTGGTTCAACACCTCCAACAGCTTTTCGATATCGGCAAAGTGAAGCCCGGTGGTGGGCTCATCCAGCAGATAGAGCGTCTTTCCGGTGCTGCGTTTGCTCAACTCCTTGGAAAGTTTGATCCGTTGCGCCTCACCCCCGGAAAGGGTCGTTGCCTGCTGGCCCAGTCTAATATACCCCAACCCCACATCAGCCAGGGTCTTCAGTTTATTTCTAATGGGTGGAATCGATTCGAAGAATGCCAGCGACTGGTTGACGGTCATCCCCAAAACATCGGCGATACTTCGTCCTTTGTATTTGATTTCAAGGGTATCCCGGTTATACCGCAGACCTCTGCACACCTCACAGGTCACATAAACATCCGGCAGGAAATGCATTTCGATCTTGTTGATGCCGTCCCCTTTGCAAGCCTCGCATCTCCCCCCTTTTACATTGAAACTGAAACGCCCCGGCTTATATCCCCTTGCCCTGGATTCGGGGAGCATGGAAAAGAGATCCCGGATATGAGTGAAGGCGCCGGTGTAGGTGGCCGGGTTTGAGCGGGGGGTCCTGCCGATGGGGCTTTGGTCGATGTTGATCACTTTGTCCAGATGTTCCACCCCTTTAAGGTCCAGAAAAGAACCCACGGGGCTTTTGGACCCGTGAAGGTGCCGACTGAGGGCCGGGTGGAGAATTCCGTTGATAAGGCTGCTTTTACCGGATCCGGACACACCGGTCACACAGGTGAACGTGGCCAGGGGAATCCTCACTGAAATATCTTTTAGATTGTTGAGTCTTGCGCCTTTGATAAGGATCTCGCTCCCATTCCCTTTTCTTCTGGCGACAGGGACCGGAATGGTACGTTTTCCGGACAGATATTGACCCGTAAGAGACGCTCGGGACGCCACGAGTGTATCGGGGGTTCCGCTAAAAACCACGTCCCCGCCTTTGAGTCCGGCACCGGGTCCCATATCGATCACATGATCCGCCATGAGGATGGTTTCCGCGTCATGCTCCACCACCAACACCGTATTGCCCAATTCCCTTAACTGCTTCAGATTCTCGAGCAGCCTCAGATTGTCCCGTTGATGCAGACCGATGCTCGGTTCATCCAGGACGTATAGAACGCCTGCAAGCCTGCTGCTGATCTGGGTTGCCAGTCGGATTCGCTGATCCTCTCCTCCCGACAGGGTTCCCGAGGCCCGGTCCAGTGTCAGATAATCAAGGCCCACACTCTTTAAGAACCCCAATCGTTCCCGGATCTCTTTGAGTACGCCCTTCGCGATCTCCCTCTCCCTGGGACCCAGTTCCAGATGTTCAAAGAAGCCGTAGGCCCCTTTCACGGAAAGGGCCGTCAACGTATGAATGGACTCACCTCCCACGCGAACCGCCAGGCTGGTGGCTTTCAGTCTGGCGCCGTGGCAAACCGGGCAGGGACGAATGCTCATGAATTTTTCGATTTCATATCGCATGCGGTAAGAACCGGTCTCCCGATAGCGACGGGAAAGATTCGGAATCACCCCCTCAAAGGGACGATTACGCGAATACTTCCGATTGGCCATTTTAAACTCAAAGGGGATCTTTTCGCTCCCCGATCCGTAAAGAAGCACCTCTTGTACTTCCTCTGGAATGCTTCTGAAGAGCCGATCCCTTTCAACACCGTAATGATCCAGAACCCCGCACAGCATCTGCTGATAATAGCCGGAAAAACGTCTCGGCCAAGCCGAAATGGCCCCGTGGGGCAGGGAAAGGTCAGGGTTGGCCACGACCAGTTCGGGATCAAAGGCCCGCTTCGTGCCAAGGCCGCCGCATTCGGGGCACGCGCCTGCCGGATTGTTGAAGGAAAACATCTGGGGCGTCAATTCCGGCATGCTGAGGCCACATTTGGGACACGCGGCCTTCTGATTAAAAAAGACGTCCCCGGACCCCATTTTTTCAACCACTGCCCTTCCTTCCCCCAGAGCCAATGTCAGTTCCATGGAATCCGTTAATCGGCGCTGAATTTCCGGCTTCACAATCAGTCGATCCACCACCACAAAAATCGTATGTTTCCGGTTTTTTTGAAGGACAATCTCTTCGTCCAGAAGGTGCATCTCCCCATCGATCCTGACCCGGGTATACCCTTCTTTCAGAAGTCTCTTTAGCAAACGGTGGTGTTCCCCTTTACGGTCTTCAACCACGGGGGCCATGATCTGAATCCGGCTTCCCTCCTCCCAGGCCAGAATCTGATCCACAATCTGCTGGATGGTCTGGGAGCGAATCTCAATACCGCAATCAGGGCAATAGGGTTGTCCCACCCGTGCGAAGAGGACCCGCATGTAGTCGTATATTTCCGTGACCGTTGCCACCGTGGAACGGGGATTGCGGCTGAACCCGCGCTGTTCAATGGAGATGGCCGGGGAGAGGCCATCGATGGCATCCACGTCGGGCTTGTCCATTTGCTCGAGAAACTGCCTCGCATAGGCGGAAAGAGACTCCACGTACCGCCGCTGCCCCTCCGCATAGATGGTATCAAAGGCAAGGGACGATTTTCCGGAGCCGGAAAGACCCGTGATGACGACAAACCGGTTCCTGGGAATGTCTAGGGAAATGTTCTTGAGGTTGTGCTGGCGGGCACCTCGGATTTTGATGGCGTCAATGGACATGGAAAACGGGGTTCTAGGGGCTCGGTTCCGATTCTTTGGTCATTCTCGATCTGTTTTTGGCCATTTGCGTTGCCATGAAAACAGCGGCCTTGAGACTTGAAGGGTCAGCCTGTCCGGTGCCTGCAATATCATAAGCAGTGCCGTGATCCACGGAGGTCCTGATAATGGGCAATCCCAGCGTCACATTGACGGCGTCAGAGAAGTGCAGCAGCTTCAAGGGAATCAGTCCCTGGTCATGGTACATGCAAACCACGGCATCAAACCGGCCGGCCGCTGCCTGATGGAAAAGCGTGTCCGCAGGAAACGGCCCGTCCACGGAAACCCCCGCTGCCCGGGCGCGCCTAATGGCCGGGACAATGATCTCCGCCTCTTCCGTTCCGAAGAGCCCTTCCTCCCCCGCATGTGGATTGAGGGCCGCAACCGCCAGATGGGGCCGTTTGAATCCAAAGTCTTGGTGCAGCGCATTTGCCGTAATCATGATCGTTTTGTGGATCCCTTCGCTGCTCAACAATTGAGGGACGGCGTTGAGAGCACAGTGGATCGTCACAAGGGTCACCCGAAGTCTGGCCCCGGCCAGCATCATCACGTAGTCTTTTGCATGTGTCCTCTCTGCAATCAACTGCGTATGTCCATCATATTTGTATCCGGCCGCATGCATAAGCGATTTGCTGATGGGACCGGTCACCATCCCCTGAATCTCATTTCCGGCCGTCATCTTGACGGCCTGAAGGATATATTCCACCATGGCCTTTCCTCCCGAAACAACCGGTCTGCCAGGCGTTATACCCTCAGGACCAAGGTTTGACAAAGGTAGCAGATCCATTGTGCCCGGCCCGCCCTTTGCTTCCCCTGCAATTGAAACGGGATTGATGGTGATGCCTCCTTTCAGCAATCCCATGCTTCCAAGCCTTGCGATTGTATCCGAAAAAACAGCTTGGTCACCGATCACGATGGGATGACAGACGTCATAAACCGCCCCATCGGTCAGTGCCATGACGATGATTTCAGGCCCAACACCCGCCGGATCCCCCATGGTAATTCCGATAGTCGGCAATATTTCCAAATCCTATTCTCCCTTCGTGACACAAAAAGAGGTCCGGCCTTTTCCTGATGGTCCACATTCGGTCCGAACCTCATTTCAACTTTGTTGTTAACGCCGCCATGGATCTAGCAGACAATTACCAATTTTTCCGCTTTCCCTCAAGGGAAAATTATAGTAACAGGTGTGGAAGGAGATGCAATCCATGTCCCACCAATTCCAGGTCCTGATAGAACCCGACAAAACAGAACTCTCGCGTGTCGCCGCAACCTCTTTTGCTGACAGTGGCCGCGCAGCCGTCTCCCAGAGAGGCATCTTCACGGTGGCCCTCTCAGGGGGTTCAACACCCAGGGGCCTTCACCGCCTGCTGGCAGAAGAGCCGTTTGTTACCGGCATTCCGTGGCATGAAACCCACATCTTCTGGGTTGACGAGCGTTGTGTCCCCTTTGAAAACCCCGCCAGCAATTACGGAGCGGCCCGCGAAGATTTTCTTGACCATATCCCCGCTGTTCAAAAAAATGTCCATCCCATGCCTGCACATATGCCCCCCGAAGAGGGTGCGGAAGAATACCAGTTTGAGATTACCCGTTTTTTCGGGAAAAAGGCCCATGAGATTCCCGTGTTCGACCTGATTCTGCTGGGTATCGGAACCGACGGACACACGGCGTCCCTGTTTCCGGGTGATCCGGCATTGCATGCAAGGGGCAGCTTCATTGTGGCGGTAAAAGGGGGAACGCCCAATGTTCACCGGTTGACAATGACCTACCCGATTCTGAATGGTGCGCGGGAAATCCTATTCCTGGCAACGGGAAAGGATAAGGCGGCCGTCGTAAGGGCTTTGATTGAAAAAGAACAAAAAGGCCTTCCGGCCCAGGGAATTCACCCCATTTCAGGCAAACTGACATGGCTCCTGGATCGGCAAGCGGCTGCTTTGCTCAAAGACAGGACGCGTTGAGATCTCGACGGCCCATTTTGCACGGAACGTGGTTCCGAAGGATTCAAACTGCGTGCATCCATTCTGGAACAGGCCTCTTGGTCCATTTTGCAAATCTCGCCTTTTCCCCCCGGTAGAAAGCGCGATAGGCGCTAACTGCATCATTTTTTCGTCTGTACTTTTCCGGCATGGCCTGGACAAAGGGTGTAAGGCCCTTATCTTCATAGGAAAAAGCTGAGATCTTCTGGACAGCGCCGATACTCGCATGATCTTGCTCCCTGTCATAGCGGTACTTGAACTCCCTGTTGAGGGCAAAAGCAAGACGCTTCAACCAATTGAAATTGCTATGACTTTCCTCCAACCAGAGCACGCAGGGGTGTTTCACATGCGTCGGTTTGTAAGGCGTCTCAAAACCCTTTTTGGTGAGAGCGGTACACATGATTTGCGCACTTTCCAATATCATTTTGGAAACATGCTGATCGCAATGATATTGGGCGCACAGAGTGATGTCCGTATCAAGCACAAATACATTCACGTCTGAAATCCACTTTTGGTTGATAGGTCGGCATGAAAAAGGTCCTCCGCCAGAACATCCCGGTCAGGAAGAAACCGGGTGCATGCAGAACAAACTCGGGCACCAGGTGATACCATCGATACCCGCAGCCCTTGAAATGGGCGCGACATCTTTTCCCATAACCCAATTCTTCGGCAGCTGCCAGGGCGGCATCCCTTTGGCACCGGGACCTTAAAACCGGCTTAAAGATGCGTTTGTCAAAGCCGTACAAGAAGAGCTGGTCTTTGATCTGTTTGTAATTCTGGTAACGGGATCGGGCATCCAGCTGACTGAAGAGGGGGAGTGCCACGAGGAATGACAGAATCATCAATTCATGGAAATCACCCGCAATGACTGCATCTTCCCCGAGAATTGGAAGGCACCATGACACCGTCCATAAAAGGGCCAGTTCAGCAAGGGTCATCACATGCAGAAAAAGCCCGGCTCTTAGATATGACGCCAGGGAAGAGGGATTTATACCTTTATTCGAACACACAATACAACAACCTCGCCCGGGGATCATATCCCAAATCATTCATGAGGGCAATACGGAACCAACAGAACAGCAACCATTGAAATCCCTTTTCTCTATAAGAATCCATGGCTCATCATTTTGGCGGTTAAAATACATACATTTTTGCTTGATAAAACTTTCTTTTCTATTATAAGTTTAATCGATAGTTGTAGGCCTTCGGGATAGTGGCCCCTTAAAAGGCATCGCGAAAATCGTAGTGGAGGGAGGTCAATAATATTATGTCTCATGAAAGTGCTTTAAAGGATAAAGTGATTCTAGTGGTGGACGATGAGCCCGATGTTCTTGAAACCGTTGAAGAAGAGCTGGATATGTGCCTCATTCATAAGGCAACTGATTATGACACGGCGCTCCAATACCTTCTCAGCTACACATATGACATTGTCATTTTAGATATCATGGGCGTAAACGGATTTGAACTGCTCAAGACGGCTGTCAGCAGAGAATTTCCCACGGTAATGCTGACCGCTCACGCACTTTCCCCGGATTCTTTGAAAAAATCCATTAAACTGGGAGCGGTATCGTTCCTTCCCAAAGAAAAAATCGCCGAACTGAGCTCATTTTTAGAGGATGTGGTTTTGGAGGAAGGCAAACCAGTGTGGGAAAGGCTTTTCAGCAAACTGGGAAACTACTTCAACAAGCGTTTCGGTCCGGACTGGAAGGAAAAAGACCAGTTTTTCAAGGAATTTGAAGAGAGCTTTAAAAAAGAGATGGCTGATTAACCATCATCGGGGTGTTTTGCTCAGGATTGAGAAACTCGGCATGTAAGATTTCGATGCCTTTTGGGTACATCGCCATAAGAAAGCGAAATGGGATATCTTAGAGGGCTAAAGGAGTATTTGAATCGGAACTACGGCGCTTCCATCTTCGATGCTGCCTGTAAATCCAACCGGCCGTGGGAATTTCATCTGCACGGTCGTCGAATCATCCGTGCGAAGATTTCCAGCAATCTCGTCTACGATCTTAAGATCAAGACCGATGACGTCAAAGAATCGGTTTTGTCCAAGACAGACGTAAAATTGCTCTACCCGGCGGATCTTTCTGAAAAGGTTCGGCCGCTTATCAAGGTGGATGCAACAGTTGAGAAGCTTGATCTGGAACCGATCATCACTCCGAGTCAACGGCACCACGTGAAAAACAAATCCCTTTATCCTCTCTTGAAGGAACGGCAAGTGGTTTTTTTCACGCTGCTTGAAGGGGAAATCATAAAAGGGCTCATAACCGATTTCAGCCGATACGAAATCGTTTGCAGTCTCAAAGGGGGTTTGCCGGTTACCATTCTGAGGCATGCCGTCCTAAGGCTTCGAAACAAGAAGAATCGCAGTTTCCTTAAGTCGTTTCAGGAAAAACACAAAGACTGGGAGAAAAGCGACCTCTATGTGACCTGAGGGCACGGCATTTGCCCTAAAAAGGTACCATCTCAAATACCTATCGGTTGTCCATTCTCAATTGGAATGGCTGGGTTTACTCGGTCGAATTAATCATGAGCGCATAATAGTTCTCTTTTTCGAAGAAGAACTGTTCCACCGCGTAATTCTGACCGGCATTGAGGTCCAGGACAACGCGTATTTTGGGTTTGGGTTCCTTGTGGACACCGACCCTTATTCTTTTCACCACGTCCGTTTTCACGGGGATGGTCTTCTTGACACCTCTCGCCAATCTTACCGAAAAGAAATCACAGACAACACGTGGCGTTTCCCCTTCAATCACCATGATTTCCGGAGGATAATAACCATTGAGTTCAAAGATGATTTGTGCGTGGTCCGGGTCCGTAACGACGGTACGAATGCCTTTGATAAGACCGTCTTTCCCTCTTTTCCCAGGACTTGCCGATGCACTTCCGGGAAGCTTTGCCGAAAGCTTCCCGGAAGTGCTCACTGAAGGCGCCTTGAAAAGAGACCGGTGCGCCCACCCGGACCGACCATCATCAAGGCGTATGGCATACCAATTTCCTTTCTGCTCTACCATCTGCAGCGTTTGGTCACGTTCTATGCGAAAGAGGACCGCTTCTTTCACGGAAGGCCCTTTGCGGACATTTCCCTTCAACACCATGACGGTCAATTCCCTGAAGTTCTTTTCACCGGTCTCAGATGCGGTTTCCTTTGCCGGTTGAGGGGCCTCCACCGGCTTTTCTTCTTTGACCGCGGATACGCCTTGGGTTGGTTCCGTTGTCGGTTCTTTGTCTTCCGCCGCCATCTCCTTCTCGGCAGGAACTCTCTTCTCGGGAATCACCGGCGGCTTTGTGGTGGTGTCAGGCGGGGATGAAGAGACTTGGGACGCTTTTTCGGCCTCCTGTGAAATCATCGGCGCCTTTCTTTCCAAGTCCTGAGCCAAGACCCCTTTTCCAGGAGGATCGTCGGGAAGAACGTTCTGTATCTTTGGAGAACCGGCTTCAGGGGCTTCCTGAACAGGCTGTTTCACCTCTCCGGTCCCTGCTTTTTCAGGGGGGGCTGCTACTTCTTTCATCTCCTCCGTGGGAGGCGGTTCGGGCTTGGTGTCGGCCTTTGCCATTTCCACGGGCGATTTTTCAGGGGGTGCATACGGTTTGATCGGTTCCCGGACTTCCCGCTTGGCAACCTCCACCACCGTCGGTTCCTTCCGGTCCTGGGGAGCCTCCCTGAGCAGAAGAAAAGCGACCCCCAGAAAAACGAACACAAAACAAAGGGCAGCAATCAACCATATCCCCGCGGAACCCCGGCGGTTATGAAAAGGATCCTGCAAATTGTTCCACGAAAAAGGACGACTTGTCATCATACCGATTTGCCTCCCATCATCAGGAAAAAAATCTAGTTCTTCTATCTATCACCAAATTTAAATGACTGTCAATCCTTTCTATCAAAGCTGTCTTATATCCATACTGATCTAACTAATTGAATTTTTATAAGATTTTTTTGATATTTTCAATTTTTTGTTCCATCTTGACAGTATAGGCCTCGGTCTCGAGAAAGTAAACAACCCCGCCCATAGCGGCATGGGTTTCTAAAACGACCGAAACAAGTTGGATTGAAGTGAGCGCTGGTGACAAATCTTTAAGGCGCATGTTGGTAAAATTCTGTGCCTAATCAATGGGATGGGCCGCTTTTGAGGAGTCCGCAGGGGAAAAATCGGTTATGTCGGAAATGACATAAATACTTAATATTACGTCCTTTCTTGACATTCCCAGTGTACCCAGGTATTAATGACAAGTAGCTGGAAAGGAGCGGGGCCGTGATTTCCTTTGGTCCTGATCCAGAAGGACTGTAGCAAAATTCTTATTAAAACATTCACGGAAAAACAGAAAGGAGCTCATCTATGGACAAGATCCTACGCATTGACATGGGCGCAGAGGGCGGCCCGAAGACAAGTGAATCCGGGGTTGGCGATTATGCCGGTCTTGGCGGAAGGGGGCTTACCTCGGCGGTTGTTTCAAAGGAAGTGCCGCCTCTTTGCCATCCGCTGGGGGAGGACAACAAGCTGGTCATTGCTCCGGGACTTCTCAGCGGGACAGCGGCAGCCATGTCCGGCCGTATTTCAGTGGGCTGCAAGAGCCCTCTCACGGGCGGTATCAAGGAAGCCAATGCAGGCGGCCAAGCAGCGCAGGTTCTTGCCAGGCTGGGCTACGCAGCCATCATCCTGGAGGGGCTGCCTGACTCGGATTCCCTTTACAAGGTCTACATCAGCAAAGACGGCGTCAACATCACCGAAGACAACAGCCTCAAGATGCTCGGCAACTATGCTCTCATTGAGAAGCTCCGCGGTGAGTATGGGGACAAAGTCGCCTATATTTCCATCGGACAGGCCGGGGAAATGAAGCTGGCGGCGGCATCCGTGGCATGTACCGACATGGAGCTGCGGCCCACCCGGCATGCCGGGAGGGGCGGTGTCGGCGCGGTCATGGGCT
>JANQDY010000193.1 GCA_028278625.1 Thermodesulfobacteriota bacterium | reverse complement strand
CTGAACTCCCAAAGGCTGTGTGGATCAATAAGCCCGAAAGCCAGAACATGGGAGTTTAATTTTTTTAAACGGGTGTCTCATTTCCATTGACATATTCCGCAGAGCATCTGTGTTTTTATGCAAAGATTCAAAAGTCCAGCGGGCTTTTTGCCTCTTTTGCAGTTTTGCTCGGTACGCAATGGGTATAGATCATAGTGGTTCTCAAATCGGCGTGACCTAGCATTGTTTGAATTGTACGAATATCATAATTGGCCTGCAATAGATGCGTAGCGAAACTGTGCCGAAAGGTATGTGAAGTGACACGCTTGGTAATCTTTGCACGCCTTACCGCTTTTTTAAGTGCTATCTGAACTTGCGATTCGTGAAGATGATAACGCCTTCGCTCTTTCTTCCCTGGAATGGGAGTAAGACTTTTTTGTGGAAAAAACCATTGCCAGATAAACTCCTTGGGTGCTGACGGAAACTTCTTTTCGAGTGAATCTTTCAGGAATACGCCTGAGTAACCTGCCGCCAGATCCTCCTCGTGGAGCCTGCTCACAGTTTCTAATTGCTTTTTCAGCTTCGGTACTGTTGTCTGAGGTGGTGGGACTGACCTGTCTTTTTCGCCTTTGGCATGCACCGTAAGAGTCCCGTCCTCGAAATTGAAATAGTTCTGTGGAATGGGAAGCATTGTTTTATGACCGAAACAAAAATGAATAGGTAAGGGTGATAAGCCACCGTTTTTTAAGAGACAAGCATAGGGATAATCGGCTTGAGGGTCAAGTAGAAAGTAACTACCGCATATGAGGAAACCACTCGGTAAGGTCGCTGTAGGAACTACACCCGATACCGGAAGAATCGCGGGCTGCCGTGAAACGGAATAGCCGGAAAACCAGGCAAGACTTTTTGATGGGCTGTGACGGCGCGGACTGAGCGGTTACCCGCTTTTCAACCACACCACCTGATAGGGAGAGAGGTGAAGGGTCAGGGTTTCCCCGTCAGCTGCGAGGGATTTTTCGGACAGGATGTCCAGCAACGATTGGGGATTCAGTCCCAGTTCCGACAGGTTGACCGTGATTTGCTGTTCCCGGGAGGTGATATTGGTGATGCAGAGGATTTTCTCCGTTTGGTCCACACTGGTGCGCAACAAGGCAAAAACCGCATCGGAGATATTCAGTATCCGCTGGGGACCGTTGGGATGGAATGCCTTTTCCCGGGTCCGCTTCCAGATCATGGCGCCGAACCCGTAGGCGATTTTGTGGGCCGCGGTACTGGGGTCATCCACGGTTTGATAGAGCGTATCCCGGTCAAAGCTTCTTCGGCTGATGCTTCGCGTCTGCCCGTCATCCAGCACCGCTTCCGCATCGTTTTTGGAACCGAAAAGACCGTGGAGATAGATCCCGGGTACGCCCATCATGCAGAGGGCAATGGATCTCGAGGCCAGAAATCGATAGATTTTGAAGTCCAGGGTCTCATCGCAGTCCTCCCGATTGAGGGCGCTGTACCAGGTGGTATTCAGCTCATAGGGACTGGTGGTTCCGTCGCCGTTATCCTTGAAAGAGATGAATCCGCCGTGCTCCACCACCCGTAAGGCCATCATTTCGATTTCCTCATCGGTCAGAATGCCCTTGGCGCCCAACACGCCGATGCCGTCATGGGAATCCAGGATATTGAAATAGGTGGCGGCATCGGATATCCGCGTAAGGCCCATGGCCCATTGGGTTAAAACGGCGGATGATCCGGTTTGAAAGGTGTGGAGTACCAGGGGGGGGAGGGCGAAGTTGTATACCATCTGGGCTTCATCGTAACCGTTGCCGAAGTATTGAATGTTATCCTCATGGGGGACGTTGGTTTCCGAGACAAGGCCCACATGGGGGGCCACCGCGTCCAGAATATCCCGAAACAGCTTGATGACCGTGTGCGTCTGTGCAAGATGGGCACAACTGGTCCCCAGTTCGTGCCAGAGATAGGTGATGGCATCCAACCGGATGATGTCGGCACCGCGGCGCACGTAGAGCAGCAGAATCTGGGCCATCTTCAGCAGCACCGCCGGATTCTTGAAGTTGAGATCGATCTGGTCCCTGCTGAAGGTGGTCCAGACGGAGCGCTTGCCGTTCAAGGTGCTGAAAGTGGATAAGAGTTCCGAGGTGCGCGGGCGCAGGATCAGGCTCAGATATTCCTCTTGGATGGCGGTCTTGGTGGAGAAGCCGATGAAGAATTCCTGAAACCTGGGATTGCCGTCAAGAAATTCCTGAAACCACCGGCTTTTGGATGAGATATGGTTAAAAACCCCGTCAAACATCAATTTGACGGATGATTTCAGTTTCAGAATATCATCCCATGTTCCCAGCCTGGAATCCACTTCTTCGAAATCGGTGACCGAAAATCCCCGGTCCGACGAGTAGGGGAAAAAAGGAAGGATGTGCAGGGTGTTGATGGCATCTTTCAAGTATTTTATGAAATCGGCCAGAATTTCAAGGGGTTTTTCATCTTTTCCCTGTATGAGGTCTCCGTAGGTGATGAGGATGACGTCTTTTTGTGTGAACCGCTCGTGAGGATTGAAGTCTTCTTCCATCTGAATCATGTGGGGGGTCTTGTAGGCGTAGTAGACCTTCATGATTCTTTCAAGCTCGCTAAAGCAGGGACCGGCCTTTTCTTTGCCATACAGAAAGGCCAGCTTGCGTTTAAGCTTTTCTTTGAACCGCGGCGGGATTTCGAAAACCGGGCGGTCGTAATCCGGTTCCAGATAATGATATTCGGAATTGCTACTCTTTTTCATTATGATTCAAAACTTTTAACGGCGGCGGCAACATTGTCAAAACACTTGAAGACCTTGTCCAGATGGGTGATTCCAAGCAGGTTTCGGATGAACGGGGATGGGCTCGCCAGGCGCACATCCCCCTGTTTGGAACGGGTGGCGGCAATGCGGGAAACCAATGCCCCCAGTCCGCTTGAGTCCATGAATTCAGTATGTTCCATGTCGATGACCAGTCGCGTCTTTCCCTTGTCCACCAGGTCATTGATCATTTTTCTGAATTCTTCCGAGATGTCCGCTGCAAGCCTTTCAGGTCCTTCTATCACCACAACGCGGCCATCGGGTGTTTCAGATGTCACAAACGTCATAAACGGAAGCTCCTCTTAAAAAAAGCAAGCCCATGAAGGTTCAAGGTTCTCTTTATGGTTCTGCCATCATCCGGAAGCGCAGTCCGAGGTATCGCCGCCCAGCTTTGCGAGGCTGTGATCAAGTGCCGGCAAAACCACTGAGAGGTTTTCACAGGCACCTTTTGGGCTTCCCGGAAGGTTGATGATAAGGGAGGTTTTTCGAACACCGACCATGGCCCTTGAAATCATGGCGTGGGGCGTTTTTTTCAGGCTTTCGGCCCGCATGGCCTCGGCCATGCCGGGCACCTGGTAGTCGATGAGGGTTTCCATGGCCTGGGGGGTGACGTCGTTGGGGCTGAGCCCGGTCCCCCCGGTGGTTACAATGAGGGGCAGGCGTTCTTCGTCCACCCAGGCGACCAGGGTATCGGCAATCTCTTTCCGTTCGTCCGTCACAATATGGCGTCTTGCCACTTTTATGCCATGGTTTTCCAGCATCTCCTGGATTTTATCGCCGCTTTTATCGTCCCTCTGACCCGCCGCCCCCAAGGTGCTGACGGTCAGTACACCTGCCCGGATCATGTTTCCCATGGTATTGCTTTTTACTCTTCAACCTGCGCCGCCGCGATAACCTTTTCAGCCAGCTGGGCCGGCAATTCTTCATAATGGGAATGTTCCAAAGCAAATGTTCCACGGCCACCGGTCGTGGAATTGAGGTCAAGGGCATACCTTAGGACTTCGGCCATGGGAACCTGGGCTTTGATGATCTGGTATTTCCCCTGTGCGTCCATCCCCAGGACCCTGCCCCGGCGACCGTTGAGGTCTCCCATGACGTCGCCCATCACTTCCTCGGGAACCGTGATTTCCATTTTCATGATCGGTTCAAGCAGGATGGGATTGGCTTCCTGCATCGCTTTCTTAAGACACATCCGGGCGGCAATCTTGAAGGCCATTTCCGATGAATCCACATCGTGGGCCTTTCCATCGTAAAACCGCACCTTCAGGTCAACCACCGGATAGCCGGCCACCGCGCCGCTGTCCAGCGATTCCACGAGACCTTTCTCAACGGCCGGCACGAAATTCCGGGGTACGTTCATGCCGGTCAAATCTTCCATGAACTCAAATCCCGAATCCAGTTCCAGGGGCGTCACATCGAAATGGACCTCGGCAAACTGTCCTCTCCCCCCCGACTGCTTTTTGTGACGGTAAACAACACCCTTGACGGGTTTTTTGATGGTTTCCCGGTAGGGAACCTTGACCGGGTTCAGGTTCACTTCCACACCGAACTTCCGTTTCAGTTTTTCGCAGGCGTTTTCCAGGTGGATCTGCCCCGTGCCCGAGAGAACCACTTCCCCGGTGGATTGATCCCGGGCCAGTTTCAGGGTGGGGTCTTCCTCCAGGAGCTTGGCAAAGGACGTAAAGACTTTGTCTTCGCTCCCTTTGACTTTTGCTTCCACGGCGTAAGAGAGTACCGAGGGCAATCCTTCGGTGGGTTTGAAAATGATGGGATCTTTTTCAGAGCAAAGAGTGTCTCCCGTAACGGTTTCCTTGAGCTTGGCCATGGCGACGATGTGGCCGGGGCCGGCCGTGTCCGTGGGTTGCTGCTTCTTTCCTTCAAGGATCAGGAGTTGGCCGATCTTTTCTTTCACCTCTTTGTTGGCATTATAAACGACGGAGTCAGAAGAAAGGGTTCCTGAGAATATCCTGGCCAACGTCAGCTTGCCGGCAAAGGGATCCGCAACGGTTTTGAAAACAAGCGCTGAAAACGGGGCGTCCGGAGAGGGGGCCCGTTCCGTTTCTTCATCGGTTTCCGGCACGGTTCCTTTTTTGGGGTCTCTATCAAGGGGCGAAGGAAGTCCGTCAACGATCAAATCCATTAACTGCCCAACGCCCATATTGAGCACCGCGGACCCGCATAAAACGGGTGTTACAAGACCCGACTTGATCCCTTTGAAAAGCGTTGTCTCGATCTGTTTATCGGTGAGTTCCTCCCCTTCGAGGTACTTCTCCATGAGTTCGTCATCCACTTCCACGACGTTTTCGATCATCATTTCACGCCATTCATCGGCCGTCTCCTTAAGATCGTCGGGAATGTCGGTGGTTTCAAAGCTGCCGCTGCCGTCTTTGCTGCATTGGTAAGCCTTTTGTTTGATCAGGTCCACAACGCCTGAAAAATTGTCCTCCGCGCCGATGGGGATTAAAACGGGAGTGGCCTTGATCTCAAAGGTCTCGTTGATACCGTCGAGGGTCTGGAAGTAATCAGCCCGCTCACGGTCCAGTCTGTTGATAAAAAGGATCTTGGGGAGTTCCTGCTCTTCCGCGAAGGCCCAGACTTTTTCAGTCCCCACTTTAACGCCGGCCGTGGCATCAATGATGACAACCGCGCCGTCGGCGGCCTGCAGAGAAAATTTGGCATCGGAAAGGAAATTATCATCACCCGGTGTGTCGATAATATTAATGGTGTGTTTCTTCCAGGTACAATGATGAAATGCGGTCGTCAGGGTCGATTTTCTTCTGATCTCTTCCGGTTCAAAGTCAAAGTTGGAGGAACCGTCATCCACTTTGCAGAGCCGGGTAGTGGTTTTTCCGTTAAACAACATTGCTTCCGCCAGAGATGTCTTACCTGAGCCCCCATGGGCGATGAGAGCAGCATTTCTTAGTTGTTCAGACTTTTTTTCCATTTAGAACCCTTTCCTGATCAGTTTCATTGTGTGAATGGTTTGAGTTTAATTCAAATCGGAGGTGAGCACTTGCTATGGCCTCACCATTTTCAAAGAGGATTGATAACGTATCATGGTGACGATTAACGTCCGGGTAACGTTCGCAACCCCCATCAAGAATTAGCAAAATTGCAAGGATGTAACGTTACATCAAGCGGCAAAACAAAGTCAAGACAAGAATTCTTTCGGCATTTTTTTTAATTGCCAATCCGGGAAAATGTGTTATGCTTAAAGATTGTGAAATTGAGCTTGTGACGACAAGGGGCTTTTCTTTGGGGAGATCGGCTTTGCTGCTTGAAGAGGCAATCACGCGTTTCATCCAAATCCTTGAAGATGAAAAAGGGTACTCAAAACATACCCAGCGAAGTTACCGGGTCGATTTGGCCCAGTTCGCGGCTTTTTTGGCAAAGGAAAAAGCCGGATCCAAGAAGGTGAACAACAGTCATCCTAACATAGAAGAGATCGAAAGCAAAGACATCAGAAGATTCATCGGCAGCCTTCATGGAAAACTGAAACGAAAAACCATCGCCCGCAAGCTTTCCGCCGTACGAACTTTTTTTGTCTTTCTTGAAAAAGAAGGGCTTATCAAAAGCAATCCGGCCGGTGAATTGCAGAGCCCAAAGCTTGAAAAACATATTCCGGCGCATCTTCCCGTTGACGAGGTCTTCCGCATGATGGATCTCCCGGACCGGGAGAACCCCCTTGGTTTGAGGGACCTTGCGATTTTGGAAGTGCTTTATTCCTGTGGTATCAGGGTCGGGGAACTGGCGGGAATGGATGTCAAAAGCATTGACGTCCGTCAGCGTCTGGTGAAAGTGACGGGCAAAGGGAACAAGGAGCGGATCGTGCCCATCGGCACGGAGGCGCTAAAAGCCGTGAAAACGTATCTGGACGCCACATCAAAAATCAGAAAACGGGTGGCAATGGCTGGTGGCGGAGAACCGCTTTTCATGAACTTTAGGGGCGGACGCCTCACAACCCGCAGTGTCGGGAGAATCATCAAGCGATATGTCGGTTTGGGCGGCTTAACGGAGGACATCAGCCCCCATAGCATGCGGCATTCTTTTGCGACCCATTTGTTGGACGGCGGAGCGGATCTCCGCTCCGTGCAGGAGCTTCTGGGGCACAAAAGCCTTGCCACGACTCAGAAATATACCCACGTGAGCCTTGATCGGCTGATGGAGGTCTACGACAAAGCCCACCCTCGCAGCCGATGAGAACGTTTTGTAAGAGGCGAATGGGAAGAGGAACGACGATGAAAACGGATGGTCTTATGAAAATTAGGGCAACCACTGTGGTGGCTGTCAGGAAAAAGGGCGAATGCGTGATGGGTGGAGACGGCCAGGTCACCCTGGGTGAAACCATCATGAAGCATAAGGCAACAAAGGTTCGCCTCATGTATCAGGACACGGTGCTGGCCGGCTTTGCGGGTGCCGCGGCGGATGCCTTTAACCTTTTTGAGCGGCTTGAGGGAAAGCTGGAGAGCTACGGTGGAAACCTTGTCCGGGCTGCGGTGGAGCTGGCAAAAGACTGGAGAACCGATAAAATCCTTCGCAGACTGGAAGCGCTCCTGCTGGCGGCGGATCAGGAACACATGCTCATTATTTCGGGAACCGGGGACGTCATCGAACCGGATATGAGTGTGGCGGCCATCGGATCGGGCGGACCCTATGCACTGGCGGCGGCGCAGGCTCTCACACGCCATTCGGATCTCGGGGCAAAGGCCATTGTTGAAGCGTCCCTGAAGATCGCCGCTAACATCTGCCTTTACACGAATGATTGCATCACCCTTTGTGAGTTGAACGGGAAAGAGAACCCGTAAAAAAGTCGTCAAAAAAGCAAGTTTTATATAAGATGGAAGTGTACGTATGTTTGAACATGAGGGAACCATGGAAAAGGCTCTAGAAGAAGAGAGGCCGCGCCAGAAGATCCTGACGCCCAGGGAAATCGTATGTGAGCTGGACAAATATATCATCGGGCAGGATCAGGCCAAACGTTCGGTGGCCATTGCTCTCAGGAACCGTTGGCGGCGACAGCAGGTCTCACCGGAGTTGAGAGATGAAATCGCGCCGAAAAACATCATCATGATGGGACCCACCGGGGTGGGCAAAACTGAAATTGCCAGACGCCTGGCCCGGCTCGCCAATTCACCGTTTCTCAAGGTGGAAGCCACAAAGTTCACCGAAGTGGGGTATGTGGGGCGGGATGTGGAGTCCATGGTCAGAGACCTTTCGGAGCTGGCGGTCAATATGGCCAAAAAAGAGGAGCAGGAGATGGTCGAGTCCAAAGCGGCGGAACTGGCCGAGGAAAGGCTGCTGGATATCCTGCTGCCCAAGAAAAGCGAAGAAGCCCAGGAGGATGAAGAGGGGGAAAAAGAACGCATTTTGGAGGTGGTCAAGTCCGACAGGGAGGGCCTCACTTCAACCAGGGAAAAACTGCGCCGGATGCTTCGAAGCGGAAAACTGGACAAACGGTATGTGGACCTGGAGGTCGCCAGCAGCAATATCCCCATGGTGGAGATCTTTTCCAGTGCCGGAATGGAAGAGATGGAGTTCAACGTGAAGGAAATCTTCGGCAACATGTTTCCCCAGAAAAAAAAGAAACGGCGCGTCAAGATTCCCGAGGCCATGGAGATCCTGTTTCAGGAGGAATCACACCGTCTGATCGATATGGACAAGGTGGTGGAAAAGGCGGTCCGTATTACGGAACAAAACGGCATCATATTCTTGGACGAGCTGGATAAGGTGGCGGGGAATGATTCCTCCCACGGACCCGATGTCTCCCGTGAAGGGGTGCAAAGGGACCTGCTTCCCATTGTAGAAGGGTCCACGGTGGCCACCAAATACGGCATGGTGAAAACGGACCATATCCTGTTCATCGCCGCCGGCGCCTTCAACGTCAGTAAACCGTCGGACCTGCTTCCGGAGCTTCAGGGGCGTTTTCCCATTCGGGTGGAATTGGATTCCCTCACCATGGAGGACTTCGTGCGCATTCTGGTGGAGCCCAAAAATGCCCTGATCCGGCAGTACAAAGCCTTGCTGGCCACTGAGGGGATTGAATTGATCTTCGAAGATGACTCGGTACAGGCCATTGCTGAAATGGCCAGTAAGGTCAATGACAGCATGGAGAATATCGGGGCCCGCAGGCTCCATACGGTCATGGAGAAGCTGGTGGACGAGATTTCCTTTGATGCCCCGGATCTCGATGAAAAGACCGTTACCATTGATAGAAACTATGTGGCGGAAAAACTGGAAGATATTCTTGAAGATGAAAACCTGAGCCGGTATATCCTATGATCACCCATAAAGAGAGAGCCAAGATCTTAATTGAAGTGCTCCCCTACATTCGCAAGTTCAATGGGGCCACCATTGTCATCAAGTACGGGGGCCATGCCATGGTGGATGAGGAACTCAAACGGGAATTTGCCCTGGATGTGATCCTGTTGAAATACGTGGGGATGAATCCGGTGGTGGTTCATGGCGGGGGGCCGCAAATCGGCAGTTTTTTAAAAAGACTCTCCATTGAATCGGAATTTGTAGACGGGATGCGGGTGACGGACCGGCAGACCATGGACGTGGTGGAAATGGTGCTGGTGGGAAAGGTCAACAAGGAGATCGTCAGTCTGATCAACCAAAACGGGGGCGTGGCAGTGGGGCTTTCTGGCAAGGACGGTAATCTGATTCTGGCCAGAAAACTGAAATATCTGAAGCATCGAGGAGAAGACCTGGCCCCTGAAATCATCGATATGGGCATGGTGGGGGAAATTACCTCCGTTGATACGGATATCCTGTTGACCCTCATGGGAAAAGCGTTCATCCCGGTGATCGCCCCTGTCGGTGTTGGGGAGCAGGGAGAGAGCTACAATATCAACGCGGATCTGGTTGCTGGCCGGATCGCATCGGCATTGGGTGCCAGGAAACTGGTGCTTCTGACGGACACGGAAGGGGTGCTGGATGAAAGGGGCCAGCTGATCTCCACCCTGAAAATGGAAGAGGCCCAGGGGAAAATCGCCGACGGCACCATCAAAGGGGGAATGATTCCCAAGGTGAATTGCTGTCTGAAGGCGCTTCGTGACGGCGTGGGGAAAACCCACATTATCGATGGTCGCGAGGCCCATGCCATTTTACTTGAGATACTGACAAAGATCGGCGTGGGGACTGAGATTGTGCAATAGTTATTGGCTCTTGGCTCTTGGCGCATGGCTGATAGCTCATGGCTTTTAAGGAAAGGACGAAAAACATGGAAAAAGATCCCGAAGTCACAACGACCCGGAGCCGGGCCGACCGATACATGTTTCAGACCTACGGCCGGTTCCCCCTGACCCTGGTAAAAGGAGAAGGGTGCCGGGTCTGGGACGACGAGGGGAATGAATATCTTGATTTTGTGGCGGGCATCGCTGTTTGCTCCCTCGGGCATGGTTCGGCGATCGTGACAGGGGCATTGAAAGAACAGTCCGAAAGACTGGTTCACGTTTCAAACCTCTACTATACGGAGCCTCAAACGGATCTTGCAGAGCTTTTGGTTGAGAACTCCTTTGCGGACCGGGTATTCTTCTGTAACAGCGGGGCCGAGGCCAACGAAGCGGCCATCAAACTGGCGCGGCGTTATTCCATGGAAAAATTCGGTCCGGAAAGACATACCATCATCAGCATGAATAATTCCTTTCACGGTCGCACCATGGCCACCCTTTCCGCCACCGGACAGAAAAAGATTCAGAAGGGGTATGACCCGCTGCTGCAGGGATTTCGCTTCGTGCCCTATAATGACTTGGATGCCCTTAAAAAGGAGATGGGTGAGGATGTCTGCGCCGTGATGCTGGAACCGATCCAGGGGGAAGGGGGCGTGGTGTGCCCTGATCCGGATTACCTGAAAGCGGTTCGGGCCCTTACCGGGGAAAAGGGGATTGCTCTCATTCTTGACGAAGTACAGGTGGGAATGGGGCGCACCGGTAAGCTCTTTGCCCATGAACATTTTGGCATAACCCCTGATATCATGACCCTTGCCAAGGCCCTGGGAAACGGTTTCCCCATCGGCGCCATGCTTTCCACCGATGAAATGGCCGAAGCCTTCGGTCCGGGGAGCCATGCCACCACCTTCGGCGGAACGCCGCTGGCAACCGCCGTTTCAAAAGCAGTGGTAACCAGTCTTCTTGAAGACGGGTGGATCATTAATGCTGAAGAAATGGGGGCCTATTTCAAGGCCCGCTTGAAAGCACTGGCGGAGAAGCATACACTCATCAAAGATGTGAGAGGATTGGGTCTTATTTTAGGGGTTGAACTCCGGGTTCCCGGCGCGCCCGTGGTGGCGGCCTGCCAAAGAAAGGGATTTCTCGTGGTCTGTGCCCAGGAAAAGGTCCTTCGACTGGTCCCCCCGCTGATCATCGGTAAAAATGAGATTGATCTGCTGGTGGAAGCGCTTGATAATATATTGGATGACATGGAGAGGTAACGTGGCTGAGAAAATAAGAAAGATTGTTCTGGCGTATTCGGGTGGTCTCGACACATCTGTGATTCTTAAGTGGTTGAAGGAGACATACCAATGCCCTGTGGTGGCTTATGCGGCGGATCTGGGTCAGGGCGAGGAACTTGAAGGGATCAGGGAGAAAGCCCTTGCCACCGGTGCGGACGAAGTGGTCATAGACGATTTGAAAGAGGCGTTTGCAAAGGATTTTGTATGGCCGGCTTTAAGGGCCAATGCCATTTACGAAACCACCTATCTTCTGGGGACATCCCTGGCAAGGCCCCTCATTTCAAAGAGACAGGTGGAAGTGGCCCATGAAACGGGTGCCAATGCGGTGAGCCACGGCGCCACGGGAAAGGGAAACGATCAGGTGCGCTTTGAGCTGGCCTACATGGCCCTGGACCCTTCCCTAAAGATCATTGCGCCGTGGCGGACATGGGAATTCAAGGGAAGGGAAGATCTCATGGCCTATGCGCGGTCAAAGGGCATACCGGTTCCGGTGACCAAGGAAAAGCCCTATTCCAGCGACCGCAACCTGCTGCACATCAGCTTTGAAGGGGGGATCCTGGAGGACACCTGGGCCGAGGCCCCGGAAGACATGTTTGTTCTCTCCGTTTCACCGGAAAGAGCGCCGGATGCGCCCACATACGTGGAGATTTCCTTTCAAAAGGGGAATCCCGTGGCCGTTGACGGCATTGAAATGTCTCCCGCCCAATTGCTGGCCCATGTGAACGAACTGGGCGGCAGAAACGGCATCGGCCGCGTCGACATGGTGGAAAACCGATATGTGGGAATGAAATCAAGAGGTGTCTACGAGACGCCCGGCGGTACCGTGTTGCGCGTCGCCCACATCGCCATGGAATCGATCACCCTGGACCGCGAAGCCATGCACCTTCGGGACACGCTGGTGACCCGGTACGCCGAGATGGTCTATAACGGATACTGGTTCTCCCCTGAAAGGGATATGCTCCAGGCCCTCGTGGATGAGGCCCAGAAAAACGTGACCGGGGTGGTGCGTCTCAAACTTTACAAGGGCAACTGCATCGTGGTGGGCAGAAAATCGGAAAAGTCCCTTTACAGTGAGGACTTTGCGACTTTTGAAGGGGACGATGTCTACAATCAAAAGGACGCGGAAGGGTTTATTCGGTTAAATGGTCTCAGGCTTAAAATTCAGAATTTCCTGAAGAATCAAAACTGAAGCCCATTTAAAAAGGATTCGGGATGACAAAAAAGGTTTGGGGAGGACGATTCAGCCAGGAACCGGATGCGCTGGTCAATTTATTCAATGCATCCATCAGCTTTGACCGTCAACTTTATGCCTATGACATTATGGGGAGCGTGGCCCACTGCCGCATGCTGGCAAAACAGGGCATTATTACAGATGAGGACGCCTCATCCATGGTGCAGGCCCTGGGAGAGATCAAACGGGAACTGGATCATGGGGGTCTTGCAACCAATGATGACTACGAGGATATTCACACCCTCGTGGAGAAGTCCCTGGTGGAAAAAGTGGGAGCCCTGGGCGAGAGAATCCACACGGGAAGGAGTCGAAACGACCAGGTGGCGCTGGATACACGGCTGTATGTGAGGGACGTGGTGCGCGCGGTCATGGACGCCATTCGGGAATGCCAGAAAACCATTGTGCTCCTGGCCGAGGAGAACCTGGCGGTTCTAATGCCAGGCTACACCCACCTTCAGCGCGCACAGCCCGTTCTCTTGAGCCATCACCTCATGGCCTACCATGAAATGTTCAAACGGGATTATGCCCGCTTTCAAGAAAGCTTGGTCCGGGTTAACGTCATGCCCCTTGGAAGTGCCGCGCTGGCGGGCGCCACCTTTGATCTGGACAGGGAAATGGTGGCGGAAGAGCTGGGGTTTGAAGAAATTTCAAGAAACAGCATGGATGCGGTGAGCGACAGGGATTTCGTTCTGGATTTTCTCTACAATGCATCTGTGTTGATGATGCACATGAGCCGTTTGAGCGAGGAACTGGTTCTCTGGTCCAGCCAGGAATTCGGTTTCTTGGTCATCTCGGACGCCTTTTCAACGGGCAGCAGCATCATGCCCCAGAAGAAGAACCCGGATCTTCCGGAACTCATCAGAGGAAAGACGGGTCGCGTCTATGGAAACCTCATGGGGCTTTTGACCACCATGAAGGGATTGCCCCTCACCTATAACAAAGACATGCAGGAAGATAAGGAGGCATTGTTTGACGCAGCCGACACCGTGCTCATGTGTCTAAGGGTGATGGCAAGCCTGCTGGGGGAGGTCTCCTTCAAGTCCGATGCGCTCAATGCGGCCATGGAAAAAGGATATCTGGTGGCCACGGATCTTGCCGACTATCTCGTGGGCAAGGGGATCACTTTTCGCGAGGCCCATGAAATCGTGGGAAAGATGGTTCTCTCGGCCATTGAAACCGGGAGGGAACTCCACGAGCTTTCCCTTGAAGAGATGAAATCCCACAGCCGGCAGATCGAAGATGATGTGTATCGATGGCTTGACCCTCCGTTGACGGTGGATCGCAGGAATATTCCGGGTGGAACCGGTCCCGATGCCGTGCGAAATGAAATAGAGGCGGCAAAACGGCTGTTTATGGCGGAAGAGGGATGACGAAAGAGAGCGGGATGAAGAGGACAATGGCAAGAGAGCGACGGTTCTTTGTTGTCTGTTTCACCCTTGTGGTCTTGTTCGTGGTTTTGTGTACCGGTTGCGGCAGAAAGTCGCCCCCTTTTATTCCAGAGCAAAAACCCTTTGTTTTGAGGGTCGAAACCCTTGAGGGGGCCTTTTTAGAGAAAGGCCTGCGCCTTGGGGGACAGGTTCAGGGGGATGATGAATCGCTTTCCCGGATCGCGGGATGCAGGGTCTATTATGTCTGGTACCCCATGGATGCGCCCCCCTGTGAAGGCTGCCCCATCGAAATGAAAAACTACCGGGACATTATGGATCGGATCATTGATCATGGCCGGTTCAGCTGCTTTCTTCCAGGGTTCAAACAGAAGGGCATATGCTATGTCACGGTGCGGCTCATGGAAAAGGGAGAGCGCCTGGGTCCCAAATCCAACAGAATAAAATTGATTTCCGGCGAGTAATCTTCTAAACTCAATTAACCATTCAAAAAACTTCAATCGAGAAATCCATGCATCACTTTCATTACAGACAGAACGAACTCTATTGTGAAGATGTATCGCTATCGACCATTGCGGCGAAAGTCGGAACGCCCGTATATGTCTATTCCCATAGAACCCTTATGAAACACTTTGCCGCTTTCGACGGGGCTTTTGAGGATGTAAATCATCTCACCTGTTACTCCATGAAATCCAATTCAAACAAGGCACTCCTCGCCCTGTTTGCCGGCCAGGGGGGCGGTGTGGATATTGTTTCGGGGGGTGAGCTCTACAGGGCCTTGAATGCCGGGGTTGAACCAGGGAAAATCGTCTTTTCAGGGGTCGGCAAGAGCCTTGCGGATTTGGCATACGGACTCTCTTCGGATATTCTCATGTTCAACGTGGAATCTCCCCAGGAACTGGCGGAACTGAACCGGGTGGCAATTGAAAAAGGCAAAAGGGCCCGCATTTCCATCAGGGTCAACCCGGACGTGGACCCCAAGACGCACCCCTACATTTCAACGGGTCTCAAAGAGAACAAATTTGGAATTGATGTGGAGGAGGCGTTTCGGCAATATGAGAAAGCGGCCACGCTGGATGGTGTGGAGGTGGTGGGGGTATCCTGCCACATCGGCAGTCAGCTGACACAGACAAGCCCCTTTGTGGATGCCCTCAATAGACTCAAGGAACTGATTGCCCGGCTTGAAAATGTGGGCATCAATATCCGGTATCTGGATCTCGGGGGGGGATTGGGAATCACCTATAACGACGAAGCCCCGCCCCATCCCGAACAGTACGCCAAAGACATTAAAAAAGAACTGGCTTCTTCAAAATGGACCCTCATCCTGGAACCGGGGCGTGTCATCGTGGGCAACGCGGGTGTGCTGGTTTCAAAGGTGCTTTACGCCAAAGCCGGTCAAGAGAAGACGTTTTTCGTGGTGGATGCCGCCATGAACGATCTCATGCGGCCAAGCCTTTACGGCGCCTATCACGCTGTCTGGCCGGTTAAAGAGACACCCGGCGAAAAGGTGAAGGCGGATATTGTGGGACCCATCTGCGAATCGGGTGATTTTCTGGCCAAGGATCGACGGGTGGCGCCGCTTGGAAAGGGAGATCTGATCGCCGTTATGAGTGCGGGGGCCTATGGGTTCAGCATGTCATCCAATTATAATTCAAGACCCCGGGCCTGTGAGGTGATGGTCAAGGACGACCGTTTCGAGATTATTCGTGAGCGGGAAACTTTTGCGGATCTTTTGCGGGGTGAATCCATCCCTGATTTTGTGGCCCAAAAAGGATGATCCATCTTGGAACATGTTGTTATGGAACCTGTTGAATTCTGGAAAATGAGCGGCACCGGCAATGATTTCATTGTCATTGACAACCGTGAAGGGCGTGTGAAGGAGCAGGACATGAGCCGGTTGGTGGCGCGTTCCTGCCGGCGGAGAGAATCCGTGGGAGCGGATGGTGTCATTTTTGTGACGGATTCTGATGACTGTGATTTTGGCTGGCGGTTTTATAACGCCGACGGCGGGGAGGTGGATATGTGCGGTAACGGCGGACGCTGTGTCTCCCGTTTCGCCTACTTAAAGGGGATCGCCGGTTCCAAAATGACCTTTGAAACCCGTGTGGGCCCAATCTCGGCCCAGGTTGAGGGCCGAGTGGTGAAGGTGCTCATGCCGGAGCCCCGTGATGAAACAAGAGATATTGATCTTGAGTTATTGCCGGGGTGGCGCAGTTGTGACTTCGTGAACACCGGGGTGCCCCATGTGGTGGTGCAGGTGGCGGACCTTGAGACCCATCCTGTTTTTGAACAGGGCCGTGAGATCCGCTACCATCCATTGTTTTCTCCGGACGGGACCAACGCTAATTTCATGACCGTAACGGGCCCGGACAGCCTGTCGGTGAGAACCTATGAACGGGGAGTGGAAGATGAAACACTGGCATGCGGAACAGGCGCCATTGCTTCGGCTCTCATGGCTTATCATCGCGGCGAGGTTGCGTCCCCGGTCACGGTTCACACCCGGGGCGGAGAAGAATTGATCATATATCTGAATAATGAAGACAAACCGGCCGAAACGGTCGAGAGAATTTGGCTCCAGGGAAACACATCGGTGATATACAAGGCGACGCTTCATGATGAAGCCATATGAGCGTCTTTTGGGTGTGTTATCCATGAACCAAAATGAATAGAAAAGGAGGTTCCCATGTTTGAAGGCTCTATTGTAGCGATTGTGACCCCTTTCAGAAATGGGCAGGTAGATGAAGAAGCATATCGGAAACTGATTGAATTTCAAATTGAAAACGGCACCAGTGCCATCGTCCCCTGCGGTACCACGGGTGAATCGGCAACCCTGGACATGAAAGAACACGCCCGGGTGATCGACATTGCCGTGGCGGCGGTGAGCAAGAGGGTTCCTGTTATCGCCGGTACCGGCGGCAACAGCACCGGCGAGGCCATAGAACTGACCAGACATGCCAAAGAAGTGGGAGCGGACGCCACGTTGCAGGTGTGCCCCTACTACAACAAACCGACCCAGGAGGGTCTGTTCCGGCATTTTGAAGCCATTCTAAAAGCGGTTCCCCTGCCGCAGGTCGTCTATAACGTGCCGGGAAGAACCAGTGTTAACCTGTTGCCTGAAACGGTGGCGCGGCTGGCGGAATTGCCGGAAATCGTGGCCATCAAAGAGGCCTCGGGTGATGTGGGGCAAATGGCGGAAGTGGTGCGTCTGGCGGGCGACAACATTACGTTGCTCTCCGGTGACGACAATCTGACCCTTCCGGTGCTGGCCCTTGGTGGAAAAGGGGTCATCTCCGTTGTGGCCAACATCGTTCCCGCGGACAACGCCAAAATGGTAAAAGCCTGGGCCGACGGTGATGTGGCGGAAGCCCAGGCCCTATACTATAAACTGCTGCCCCTATGCAAAGCCATGTTTTTTGAAACCAACCCCATTCCGGTCAAGACATCCGCTGCGCTGATGGGCTTGATCGATGGGGAAATGAGATTGCCCATGTGCGAAATGGCCCCTGGAAATCTCGAAAAACTGAAAAAAGTGCTTTCGGATTACGGGCTCATCTAGTTTCCATCCATAAACTGGAAAACGGTGCAACTCTAAAATCATAGACAAGTACCCACGGTTGCCGGCTTGCGGTTTCCAAGAGCGCGGGCCGGCAATTTGAAAAGAACGGAGATGTGGTTATGGTCAAAATAGCTGTTGCAGGCGCTGCCGGTCGAATGGGGGGAAGAATCATACACATGATTGTACAAAACCCCGAAACGGAACTGTCGGGCGCCTTTGAACATCCTGACCATGAAAGCGTGGGCCAGGATGCGGGATCCGTGGCCGGTGTAGGGGATTTGGGTGTCACAATTCATGGATCCATGGATGAGGCCGTGGCCCAGGCGGACGTGTTAATCGATTTTACGTTGCCGGAGAGCACCCTTAGTAATGCCCTGAGGGCTTCGGAAAAGGGGATTTCCTTGGTTATCGGAACCACGGGGATCAATGAGGAGGGCATCAATAAAGTCAGATCCTATGCCGAGAAGGTTCCCTGTGTCATGGCGCCAAACATGAGCGTGGGCGTGAATGTCATGTTCAAGATCGCGGGCGAGATGGCGCGCATTTTGGGCGGGGATTTCGACATGGAAATCCTGGAAGCGCATCACCGCCTCAAAAAAGATGCGCCGAGCGGAACCGCCATGCGGCTGGGAGAGATCCTGGCCCGGGCTGTTGGTCGTGATCTTGAAAAGGTGGGCGTTTTTGGCCGCAAAGGGATGATCGGCGAACGAACGGATGAAGAGATCGGCATACAGACCTGGCGCGCCGGGGATATTGCCGGAGAACATACGGTCATGTTCGGTGGGATCGGCGAGCGGTTGGAACTGGTGCACAAGGCCCATAACCGGGACAACTTTGCCCGGGGAGCCGTAAGGGCGGCACTCTGGATTATGGGCAAGCCGGCGGGGCTTTACGACATGCAGGATGTGTTGGGACTCAAATGAATTTAGCGGAAGAGCGTATTTGAAGAGGTCTATACTTTATGGAGAGATTTCAAAAAGCCGAACGTTTAAAACAACTTCCCCCCTATCTGTTTAAGGAGATCGATCGCAAGAAGGCTGAAGTAAAAGCGAAAGGTGTCGACATTATCGATCTGGGCGTGGGAGATCCGGATCTCCCGACCCCGGATCATATCATAAACGAGATGAAAGGAGCGATTGAAGATCCGGCGAATCATCAGTACCCGTCCTATTCCGGGATGTCCGATTTCAAGGAAACCGTGGCCTGGTGGTATCAGAAACGGTTTGATGTGAATCTTGATCCGGCCACGGAAGTGGTCTCACTCATCGGGAGCAAGGAGGGGATTGCCCATTTGCCCCTGGCCTTTATCAATCCCGGCGATGTGGCACTGGTGCCCAGCCCGGCCTATCCGGTCTACAATATCGCCACCCTTTTTGCGGGGGGCGAGAGCTTTATGATGCCCCTATTGGCGGAGAATAATTTCCTGCCGGATCTTGAGGCCATTCCTTCGAAGGTGGCGGAGCGCGCAAAGCTGATGTTCCTCAATTATCCCAACAATCCCACCTCTGCCGTGGCGGATTTGGATTATTTTGAGCGGGTCGTCTCTTTTGCCGATGCCCACGACATTCTGGTCTGTCATGATGCCGCCTACACCGAGATGGCTTTCGACGGTTACAGGCCTCCCAGCTTCCTGGAGGTTCAGGGCGCCAAGGATGTGGGCATGGAGTTTCATTCCCTTTCAAAGACCTATAATATGACCGGATGGCGGATCGGTTTTGCGGTGGGCAATCCGGAAGGGGTCGCGGGGCTCGGCGCCATCAAGAGCAATATCGATTCCGGCGTGTTTCAGGCGGTCCAAAAGGCCGGGATCGAGGCCATTCGGGGAGATCAGGCCTGTGTATCAAAGATGCACGGCATCTACGGCGCCAGGCGGGATCTCATGGTCGAGGGGCTCAGGGAAGTCGGTTTTGAGGTGGATCCGCCAAAGGCGACCTTCTATCTTTGGATTCGAGTGCCCGAAGGATATACATCCGCGTCCCTGGCCACGCGGCTGCTCGAGGAAGCGGGACTGGTGGTGACACCCGGCAATGGCTTTGGCGAGCCCGGAGAAGGGTATTTTCGGATTGCCTTGACCCAGAACAGAAAGAGGCTGGGGGAAGCCATTGAGAGACTGAGAGGTCTGAACCTCTGAGACAGGTGTCGAGGCAATAGGCGCAATGGAAAGTGCTTATGTGGGCATTGGCTCGAATCTCGGCGACAAGATCGCTAACTGCAGAGAGGCCATTGCCCGCATGGGACGGCTTAAGAGGTGCAAGGTACGGTTGCAGTCGTCTTTCTACCGAACCGAGCCGGTGGGGGTTCTGGAACAGGACTTTTTCGTAAACGGCGTGGTTCGGCTGGATACGGATCTGTCTGCTCTAACCCTTCTGAAAAGGCTGCTTGGCATTGAAGCGGCAATGGGCCGGGTGCGGCGCAAAAAGTGGGATGCGAGAGTGATCGATCTCGATGTTTTGCTCTTTGGTGGTCACATCATTGAAAGTCCCGAACTAACGGTCCCCCATCCACTGATGCACACAAGGCGTTTTGTGCTGACCCCTTTGGCACAAATCGCACCGGATGTGGTTCATCCGGTTTTGCTCATGTCCATGAGGGAGTTAATGGAATCCCTACCGGTAGAGGGACAGGCGGTGGAGATCTGTGAGGGGCCTGAATGTTAAGATTGATCTTTTTCGGAATCCTGGCCTATTTCCTGTTTCGCCTCATTCGGAAAATCCGTCTCGCGGACGGCCGAAGACGGGAGGATGTAAGCCCTGGCCCCGTGGATGAGATGGTGCAGGACCCCAATTGTCTCACCTATATTCCAAAAGGGAGCGCCATCAAAAAGAACATTGGCGGTGAAACGCGTTTTTTTTGCAGCCAGGCTTGTGTCGATGCATTTCGGCAGAAGAATTCATAGAGTTTGTGGTATTCTGCCATTTGAAAAAAGCGTAAAAGCTATTCTTAAACCTTTTGCGACAGGAAAACGCCGGAGGGATGTTCATGAAATTTTTTATTGATACGGCCAATGTGGATGAAATCAAAGAAGCGAACGATCTGGGCATGGTTGATGGCGTAACGACCAATCCAAGTCTGGTGGCCAAGGAGGGTAAAGATTTCCGAGGACTCATCAAAGAGATCTGCGCCATTGTTGAAGGTCCGGTCAATGCCGAAGTGGTCAGCCTGGAGGCTGATGGAATGGTTGCGGAAGCAGAGGACCTGGCAGGCATCGCCGATAACATCGTCATCAAGGTGCCCCTCATCGAAGAAGGCCTCAAGGCCGTAAAGATCCTCAGCGGAAAGGGGATCAAAACCAATGTGACCCTCTGTTTTTCACCGGTTCAGGCATTGATGGCCGCAAAGGCGGGTGCCGCCTATATCAGCCCTTTTGTGGGACGGCTCGATGACATCAGCGCCGAGGGCATGGAACTGGTGGAACAGATCGCCACCATTTATGAAAACTATGCCTATGAAACGGAAATCATCGTTGCAAGCATTCGAAACCCTCTCCATGTGCTGGACGCGGCATTGATCGGGGCGGATATCGCAACGATCCCCTTTAAGGTGATCCGACAGTTAATTAAACATCCCTTAACGGATATCGGTCTGGAGAAGTTTTTGGCGGATTGGAAAAAGCAGGGCTGAAAATAGGGATCAATAGAAGCGTCCTTCTAGGGACGCTGTTGGGCTTGGTCTTCTCATTGTCGGGTCAGTGGCCGGTTTCCGCTGAAATCTACCGCTATATTGACAAGAACGGGGTCTGGCATTTCACGAACCGCAAGACGGACGCCCGCTATCGGCTGTACATCCGTTCCGGCAACCGGACCGTCAAGGAGTATCTGGCCGAGTACAGCGGGATCGTCAAGCGGGCTTCCGATCGCTTCGGCGTTGACATTCATTTTATTAAAGCGATCATCAAGGCGGAATCCGGTTTTGACCAGGCGGCGGTTTCCAAAAAGGGCGCCAAGGGTCTCATGCAGCTGATGCCCGGAACGGCCGATGACATGGATGTGATCGATCCCTTTGATCCGGAAGAGAATATCGTGGGGGGCACCCGCTATTTCAGCATGTTGCTGAAGCGTTTCAATAACAACAAGACCCTGGCGGTGGCGGCCTATAACGCCGGTCCCGAGAACGTGGAAAATTACAACGGGGTTCCGCCCTTTCCGGAAACACAGGCCTTTGTTGAAAGGGTGATGCGCTATTACCGCTCATACAAAAAGGGCGGTAAATGAACATTTGGGGTTTGTTCATTCATTTTCCGGTTGACAAATCACGGTGTTCGAGTAAAATATCAAATTCGTTTCCAGCTTGGTCTTCTGCTGTGATTTTTGTTGACAAAGCGGCTTGGTTCTGTAAAATAGCCTGATTTGCGGGAATAGCTCAGCTGGTAGAGCCTCACGTTGCCAACGTGATTGTCGCGGGTTCAAGTCCCGTTTCCCGCTCCAAATAAAGGCGGCATAGCCAAGTGGCTAAGGCAGCGGTCTGCAAAACCGTTATTCACCGGTTCGAATCCGGTTGCCGCCTCCAAAGAAAATCAAGGGTTTGCAGGTGATAACAGTAACTTGCAAGCCCTTTTTCTTTGTTCTTCAAACATCACAAAACATCACAGAAAGTACAGAAAAACACCCTTTTTCCCTGTGAAGTCCCGTTAATTTTCACAACACGGTTTTCATGGGTCCTTCCTTATTTCATGAAAGACCTACGAAGGAATGATTGAAGAGAGATGAATTCGGAGTGTGTGAAATATCAGATCAGCTTAAGGGAAGCTTTAGCAGCGAGCACCACGGCGATCTGTCTTATCTTTGATTTGTCCTCTGGCCAATCAACGATGCTACAATGCCTACGATGGACTTCAGGTTGTGGAAGGATTTCCAAGTTTTGATCGAAAACATGTGAAGCTTGTATATCGGCGCGGCCCCTCAGCGGTTTACTTCTTCTTTCCGCCACAAAAACGCGGCCTATTTCAAATATTTCATCATCGTTAAGGTTTTCCGTTCTATAAACCGAGGTCTCGCCTTCCCTGCTTGGCATGAAAGCATTATGTCTTGCCGTTCCGTCCGATGATCTGTAGTAGCTTTTGTCTATTATGAATCTGGAGATGGGTTCCGCGCGAGAGATCTTTTCTTCCAAAATGCCTTTCCTTAGATGGACAGCCTTGAGATGTGGTTCAGCAGGGCTTGTGGAATGTGATCGTCAATGTATTCGGTGCCGTGCGCTTGAATATGCTTTCCAAAAAGGCCGGCATAAGAGACGATGTTGTTATCTCCAATGCTGATAATAAAAACGTGGGTTTTATCCCGGTACCATTCAAGCGCGATTTCGCCGGTAGGCTCTGGTATCACTTCCGGAAGTGGAAGGCCGTCCGGCAACAACCTTGCCAAATTCAGCGCATTGTCAATGGTTCTTTCTGATATCGGAATTGCGTCATACCCATCCCAACCAGGCTCCAAATGTTCAATGTAGACGCTGTAAATTTCACTGAACAATGAATACTTGTTTCTATCAGGTGGTTTAGCAACGCTGCCGACGCGTATGGATTCTTGGTCGCTATAGGTCGCTGGCGTGGACCAAATGACTTTAACCGAATCGCTTAGACGGATGTCGGAATAAAAACTGGGATCAACGATTGCAGTATTGGCTCTTGCTGCAAGGGAGTCCTTGGGTCGACTGTAATCGTCACGTCCGAGAAAGAACCCAGATTCATAGACATTGGCGAGGTTCTTTTTAGTAATCAGTCCACTCAAGGAATCGGCCTCATCTTTGATGCCGAACTCATTATATGCGTAACCAATACTGTTCAAAATCGAATATTGAGGCATTTTTTGGCCTCCATTTACCACCTAGGCAAAATACAAGGTTAAGATTTCCAAAAGCTCATCGGATATGCTTCTGAAAAAACGCCTAACATCATCTGATGAGAAGTTTTGTTCCGGAGCTTCATCCATTGAAAGCGTATTTAGATCGTTTATCACCACGATCGCCTTTTTTGCTTCACCTTCGGCAGTTTTGATGTTTTGAGCCTTAATTCTGACCCACGAGTTGAGATCAAACCCTTCCCACGGGTAAGTTTTCAACGAATGAATTTCAAAGCTTTTTGAGCCTGAAAATGCTTTGCTTTTTTTGAGTTGGGCAGCGTTACAGAATCTGTTCTGAACAAAATCTATTGCATCATCTTGAACTGACAACCGTTCGCTAACAAATGCAGTCCGTTGAATCCGGGAGTTGATAACGTTTCCGATCTCTGAAAAAAAACCGGAGGCGACCGTGCAAAACTCCTTTTCAGAAATATTCGGGTTTGTTTCAAATGGGTTTTGCTGATAAAAAAGATTTGTACGCGACATGGATATATTCAAAGACCATCTGTTTCCGGGTTGGTTGAAGATAATTCTGGGTACATCCGGGGGTAGGTCTTGCTGGGTGGGAAGGATAGTTGGCTCCTCTCCCACATATTTGTCCATCAAACGCGTAATTTCATTGGCGACCTTCAGTGAACTGAAGTTGTTCAGGTCAGGTGTAAAGACGGACGCCAAGTATTTAATCAATGTAAAATCTGGCATTTTGATCACCTTTTTCTATCTCAACGTACCTTTCCAAAAAAAATAATCACTGTCAATGAATTTTCACTAAGATTAAGGAAATAGCCGCCTCCGAGCGGTTTTTTTGTGCTCTTTTTCGGGGGTGAAAAAAAGAGTTGACATTTTGTGTTTGTAGTTGATATAAAATGTATCAAGCTTGATTCGCGATAAGTCAAATTGAGGATTTGAGATGGGTTTTACTCTGAGGGATGTTTCGAGAATTCTAGAAGCTAACCATAATCGATGTCGACAATGGGTTTCCCTTGGATTCATTAAGCCGTCCATACGGGAAGCAGAGTCTCGTGGGCAAACCAACTTCTTCAGCCGACCAGATATTTATCGCTTCGCGATTCTAAAGCAGTTAATCGAACTTGGTTGGGCGAGGGAACCCGCTGGAAAACTGATATCATCCATTGATGAAAACGCATTTTGGCGATGTGTTCATGCCTGGCATGACGATTTCAGGTTTGCTAAAGAGCGGATTGAGGCGAATTACGACATTTGGATCGAGAATGCAATTGCCAAGACTATACATCCTGAGAAGAGAAAAGCGTCCTCAGGTTCTGAGATAACGAAAGCGTTTTCAGAATTCAGCGAGGAGATGAAAAAGAGAATCATAGAGTTTCTTGTTCTTAGAATTCCCGTTAGGAAAATCTACCTAGTGTTTCTGATATTAGATCCATCACCTCTTGAGGTTCGTTGTGTTCCATTGTGTGAGAATCCACCTATTTATAGTAATGGAAAAGCGTTAATGGGAGACATCGATAGCTTGACGAAGTATGTAGTACTAGCAGATGAGGTTCATCTCATTGAAGTGAGCAAGATTATGAAGAGCGTAGATAACGACCTGTACATAATGTACCCTAAAGCATTCAAGGGGGAGCTTCATGCAGTTATGAGAAATATGATGGGTATCGAATGGACTCAAAGGATTGAAGAGAGGGTAAAAGAACTGAAAGAAGCGTTAGAGGGAAGTTAAAAAGAATGCGGAATGAGAAAAAACTGATTGGAAACGTGTTTCGCGGTAAAGAGATCTTCATTGATGTCTTGAGCCCTTTTCCAAAGCGGATAATATTAGTCAGTAAAGCGGGCAAACGTGAATACAAACTCGTGAAAACAAAGACGAATAAACTCCTGCTAAATCAGTAAGGCGAAAATCTGCCAAAGGCCAGCCAGCAACAGCAGCCAGCTCCAGCCAGCCAGCCGGGATGCTCCTCGAAATCGAGGTGCCTCGGCTTTTTTTATGACTGGAGAGGGCCATGCCAAACCCAGAAACCACAAGAATAGAAACCATTTATTTCGACACTCAGGGTGCCGGTGAATACCTGGGGCGGTCCCCTGGAGCGATCCGGAATCTCGTCCTCCGACGGGCAATCCCTTTTCGTAAGCCGGGGGGGCGGCTCGTTTTCATCAAGTCTGAGATTGATGCATGGATTGATGCTGCGCCTGGGCTCCGGTTGGATGAAATTGAGGGCGCTTCATGAATCCGGCCAGAACACCAAGCCCCAATGATTTCCAAATGGATATCCGCATTGAAGAACGACTTCAATTTGAGTGTGAGACAAAACTTCAAAATGCAGTTGAGCAACTAGGCAAAAAAGCCAGGAAATTGAAAGAAAAGGAGATCAGGGATCACCTCAAAAAAATTCAGAGCATTGGGCAGAGCTCGCACTTCCGGCCCTTAACAGACGGTGATACTCGAGTGTCGGGCATTTTGGTTAAGGAGCCGCCAGTTGGAGAGCCGATCCTTCTCTATAATGGCCAGGCAATTTTGACCCGTGGTGTTGTTGGCGCATTGACAGCGGCCGGCGGGACCGGGAAAAGTTATTTATTTCTTCAGCTTGCCAATGTGCTGGCTGACGGAACCGGGCTCGGGCCGCTAAAAGCTGCAGGGCCGTTTAAGGTTTTGGTGATAGCCAGCGAAGATCCACAAGACGAAATTAACCGGCGCCTATGGAAAATCGGGCGCGGTGATTTTCCGGTTGGTTTGCATGCTGTTTCGACCATGGGGCATGTCGGGCCTCTTATGCAGCTTGAGGAAGGAAACCCGGTGAAGGCCCCCGGCTTTTTGTGGCTGCATGATACTATTCGATTTCATGAAGGCCTGGACATCCTTTTCTTGGACCCCAAAAGCCGGTTCTATGGACTGGACGAGAACAGCAATGATCATGCAACACAATGGATTTCATGTCTGGAGACACTGGCAGATGAATTCAATCTGACCATTCTATTTTCCCATCATACGAGCAAACAGCGTTCAGACAGCATGACTCAGCATATGAGCAGGGGAGCCTCCGCCACAGTGGATGGTTGCCGCTGGGTGGCTGGCATGACTCGCCTGTCTGAGGAATCCGCGAAACGATATGGGATTTCCGATCCTGTAGATAAGCGCGCAAATTTCCCCTAAGTCCTATCCAAAATCCCAAGATAGTCTACCTACCCGGAAATAGTCAGGGAAAATAAAAGTAGAAGAATCA